>CALLST010000042.1:0-3130 GCA_938011875.1 uncultured Collinsella sp.
CTCAACACCATCAGCCACCTGCGTGTTCTCGACTTGCCGCTCGCGCAAATCCGTGAGTTTGTGACCACGCGCGATGTGAACCTTATGCAGCGGCAGCTAGCTCAGCAGCAGGAGCTCATCGAGCGCAAGCGCCGCGAGCTCGAGCGCGTGTCGCGCAAAATCGATAACCGGCTTGCCCTACTTCACGATGCTTTGAACACCGAGCTCGATAGCATTTGCACAATCGATGCGCCCGAGCTTCGCTGCGCCGTGTTGCGCGAACGCGTCAACCCTACCGACGCCTATGCGCTGGAGTGGCAAATTCGTCAACTGCAGAAGGGTCAGCACGAGACCTTTGTCTTTCTGGGCAACTTGGGCGTCGGGATCGCGCCCGAACGCCTTGCCGCCGGCGACTTTGATGGCTACGACGAGGTCTTCCTGCTGCTCGATGACACCGATGATTACTTGGGCGACGTCGAGGTGCGGCCCGCCGCGCGCTGCCTAACCATAAGCTTCCGCGGCACGCACGGACAAGCAGCCCCGCGCTACGAGCGGCTGCTCAGCTATATGCGCGAGCACAACCTGGCGCCTGCCGGGACTTCGCGCGAGATCGCCCTGATCGACGACATCATCAGCGACGACCCCACAACCTACGTGACGCAGATCACGGTGCCGGTTGCCCCGTCCAAATAAGAACCGCCCGGAAGGCATCATGCTTCCCGGGCGGTTCTTCATTAGGCTATCAATGTACTAAGCCTGGGGCACCTGACCAGTCGCCAGGATCCGCTCGAGCGCGTCCTCGTCCAGCACGGGCACACCCAGCTGCTCGGCCTTGGTAAGCTTGGAGCCCGCTTTGGGACCGGCGACCAGATAGCTCGTCCTCTTTGACACGCTGCCCGAAACCTTGGCGCCGAGCACCTTGAGCGCCGCGCCAGCCTCGTCGCGCGTGCGATTGACGAGCGTGCCGGTGAGCACGAAGGTCAGACCCGCGAGCGGTTGTGCATCGGCGAGCTCGCCCGCCACGCCCGCGTCGGCTGCGGCTTGTGCATGCGCGGCGCCCAAGTCGACCTCGAGCGACAGACCCGCCTGACGCAGGCGCTCCAGCACGGCAAGGTTCTCGGGCACGGCCAGGAACTGCTTGACGCTCGCCGCAATCTTGGGACCGATGCCCTCGCACTCGGCAATATCCTCTTCGCTCGCCAAGATAAGCTTGTCGATCGACAGGAATCGCTCGGCGATGACCTCGCCCACACTCTTGCCCACATGGCGGATGCCCAGGGCAAATAGCACGCGACCAAGCGGCTGGCTCTTGGACTTGTTGAGCTCGGCGATGATTTTCTCGGCCGTCTTGAGACCCACCGGAATGGGGTCGCCCTTCTTGACGCCCTTTTTGCTGTTGGAGCTGGCATAGGTACGCCCCGTGTCCAAGCCGGCGATATCGTCGACCGTGAGCTGGTAGAAGTCGGCGACGTCGTGGATCAGGCCGGCGGCGATCATCTTGTCGACGATCTCGTCGCCCAGGCCGTCGACGTCCATGCAGCCGCGGCTCACCCAGTGGAGCAGGCGCTCCTTGAGCTGTGCGGGGCAGTCGATGGACACGCAGCGGTAGGCTACCTCGCCATCCTCGTGAACCACGGGGCTGCCCCACACGGGGCAGACCTCGGGCATGTGCCAGTCGACCGAATCGGCCGGGCGCTTGTCGAGCACCGGGCCTACGACCTCCGGGATTACGTCGCCTGCCTTGTGCACGATGATGGTGTCGCCCTCGCGCACGTTTTTGCGGCGGATCTCGTCGATGTTGTGCAGCGTGGCGCGCGCGATGGTAGAGCCGGCGACCGTCACCGGGTCGAACTCGGCGACCGGCGTGAGTACACCGGTGCGGCCCACCTGGATGCGAATTTCGCGCAAGACGGTCTGCTTTTCCTCGGGCGGGAACTTAAAGGCAATGGCCCAGCGCGGCGCACGGGCGGTAAAGCCCAGGTCGAGCTGCTGCTGGAAGCTGTCGACCTTTACGACCACGCCGTCGATGTCGTAGTCCAGGTCACCGCGATGCTCGAGGGCCTGGGCGCAGAACTCGTGGACCTCGGCCGGCGTGGCGCAACGGGCAACGTTGGGGTTGACGCTAAAGCCGGCGCTACGCAGCCAGTCCAGAAACTCGCGCTGGCTGTGGACGTGCAGCGGGTCGGTATCGGCGATGGCGTAGATAAAGGTGGCCAGATCGCGGCGCGCCGTGACCTTGGGGTCTTTTTGGCGCAGGCTGCCGGCGGCGGCGTTGCGCGGGTTGGCGAAGGGGTCGCGGCCCTCGGCATCGGCCTCGTCGTTCAGGCGCACAAAGCTGCCCTTGGGCATATAGACCTCGCCGCGCACCTCAATGGTGCGCTCGCGGTCGGCGCCCATGTGGGCGAGCGCCGGCTCGGACAGGTGCATGGGCACATCCTTGATGGTGCGCACGTTGAGCGACACGTCCTCGCCCGTGGTGCCATCGCCACGTGTGGCCGCACGTACGAAGGTGCCGTTTTGGTAGGTAAGGGCCACGCCCAGGCCGTCGATCTTGAGCTCGCAGGTATAGGTGACGCTACCGGCGCCGAGCGCATCCTCGGTGCGTTGGAGCCACGCGTCGAGCTCGTCCAGGTCCATGGCATCGTCCATGGAATACATGCGTGCCATGTGCGTGACCGGCGTAAACTGCTCGCTCACGTAGCCACCTACGCGCTGAGTATAGCTGTCGGGCGTCACCAGGTCGGGGTAGGTCGCCTAGATTTCCTGCAGCTCAACGAGCATTTTGTCAAAGGCGGCGTCCGTGATCTCGGGCGCATCGAGCATGTAGTAGCGATAGGCGTGGTAATCGAGCTCGTGGCGCAACTCGGCCGCACGCGCTGCCGCCTGGGCACGGGCGTCGACCGGTGCGGTGGCATCCGCGCTCGCGGGCGTTTCGGTATCGATGTCCACGCCGTCACCAAACAGGCTCGATTGCTCCATAGCGGCACTCCTTCGCTCGATTTCAAACGGATACTAGAGTACCACCGGTCGCAATGAGGCCGAATAGCGGTCTCGAACCGCACCGAATCGGCAGCCGCCAGACTGGAGTGGACAGTTAGTTCAGATACGTATAAATCCTAGAGCTGAATCAGGCACGAACACCCCTGTTTCA
>CALLST010000043.1:0-9752 GCA_938011875.1 uncultured Collinsella sp.
CCAAAAATGCCAGGAGCCCCTCGCGCGGCGGCACCTTGGAGTACCCATCAATCAAAATCTCGCTCAGTTCGCGATACAGTTCCTCGCCATTTGCGCCAATGCCCCACGTGTCGTGGTAGGCCTGGCATTCGTCCTCCAGCGAAAGATGCTCAAACTGGGCAAAATCGTCGACCGTCACGTCGACACCGTGGCGGTGCAATAACTCGGGCTGGGCATAGGCCCAAACGGGCGTGCTATTTACCAGCGTGCCGTCGCAATCGAAAACAAAAGCAACCTTGGGAGCGGCGGTATGGGACATAAACGAACCTTTCGATATCAAATGGTAAACATCCTGCTAAAAACGTTTTACCAAACGTCAGCCAAACAATTTTGAAAACCAAATTGGTAAAACTGTCAAGAGTTTTACCACGGCAATTCTGTCAGTGGTCTAAACATGGCGCTTACCGATTAAACGCCCCCGCAAATCCGCTTTCGTCCATAAAACTAACGCACAGGTGTTATCGTAGTTTCTGCCGAAAGTTCCACCGAGCACGCGAGGTGGAACGAATCACAGAAACTTCGCCGTCCCTTCGATTCGTGCAGCCTTGGACCTTTCGCATCTAGTCACCAAGGCAACACGCTGCCGCGTCATGATGGGATCAAACGTGAGCGATACAAAGCTTAAGCCAACGGCTAAAAAGCCCGCAACCCGCAAACCGGCTCCGCACGCACCGGAGCTCACCAAGGACGATGTCTATCTGTTTGGCATCGGCACGTGGGAGCGCAGCTGGGAAAAGATGGGCGCGCACCCCGACACGCAGAACCGTACGCGCGGCTGGCGCTTTTGCGTTTGGGCGCCCGACGTAAAGAGTGTCCATGTCATTGGCGAATTTAACGACTGGGATGAGGAAGCCAACCCGCTGGTGCCCGTGCATACGAGCGCTATTTGGGAAGGCTTTATTCCTGGCGCCGAGCAGGGCCAGCTCTATAAATATCTCATCGAGACCAACGAGGGCGAAAAGCTCTACAAGGCCGATCCGTACGCCTTTAAGGCCGAGTGCCCTCCGGGAACGGCGAGCGTGCTGTGGACCCTCGATGGCTACAAGTGGAATGACGCGGCTTGGCTCAAGCGACGCGCCGGCCATAACCACATGTCGCAACCCCTTAACATCTACGAGGTGCATATTGGCTCGTGGAAGCGCCACGGCGACGCGCCGCAGGGCGAGCCCGACGAGTACGGCAACTACCCCGGCCCCATGGATCCCTTCCCCGCACAGCGCGGTGAGTTCTACACCTACGACGACCTGTCGGTGGAGCTCGTGGACTACGTGCGCGACATGGGCTACACGCATATCGAGGTCATGCCGCTCATGGAGCATCCCTTCGATGGCTCCTGGGGCTACCAGACGACCGGCTACTATGCCGCCACTTCGCGCTATGGCGACCCGCAGCAACTCATGCACTTTATCGATGCATGCCACGAGGCAGGCATCGGCGTGATCATGGACTGGGTGCCCGGCGGTTTTTGCGCCGACTCCCACGGCCTTGCCACCTTTAACGGCCACATGCTGTTTGAGCACGAGATTCACCCCAACTGGGGCACGCACAAGTTTGACTTCGCCCGCGGCGAGGTCCGCTCCTTCCTGGTCTCTAACGTGCTGTATTGGCTTGAGAACTTCCACGTGGACGGTATTCGCATGGACGGCGTGTCCAGCATGCTGTACCTCAACTTTGGCATCGACGATCCGGGCCAAAAGAAGTTCAACAAGTATGGAACCGAGGAGGACCTGGACGCCAGCGCGTTCATTCGCCAGGTCAACTGCGCCGTGGAGGCGCACTACCCCGACGTGATGATGATGGCCGAGGAGTCCACCGCGTGGCCGCTCGTGACCTATCCGCCGCAGGACGGCGGCCTGGGCTTCCACTACAAGTGGGACATGGGCTGGATGAACGACACCCTGCACTACATGCAGACTGATTTTCCTTGGCGCCCCGGCAACCACGGGCTGCTCACGTTCTCCATCATGTACGCCTTTACCGAGAACTTCATCTGCCCGCTGAGCCACGACGAGGTCGTGCACGGCAAGTGCTCGCTCATCGGCCGCATGCCGGGCGACTGGTGGCGCCAGTTTGCCGGCCTGCGCACGCTGGCCTTCTACCAGATGACGCACCCCGGTGCCAAGCTCAACTTTATGGGCAACGAGATCGGCCAGTTTATTGAGTGGCGCTACTACGAGTCCATCCAGTGGTTCCTGACCGAGGAGTACGAGACCCACCGTCATCATCAGGCGTTCATTAAGGCGCTCAACCACCTGTACACCGCCGAGCCCGCCCTGTACGAGCGCGGCTACACCGACGACGGCTTTACCTGGATCGATGCGGATAACTCCAAGCAGTCCATCGTGAGCTTTGTGCGCCAGGGCGAGGACGTCGATGACGACCTGGTGATCCTGATCAACTTTGATCCGGCGAGCTATGAGAGCTTCCGTGTGGGCGTACCGCGCGAGGGTGACTGGGAGGTCATCTTTGATTCCGACCGTCCCGAGTTTGGCGGCAGCGGCTATGCCGGCGAGGAGCCCTACACCTGCTCGAGCGAGCCCTATCCCTGGAACGGGCAGATGGACTCCATCGAGATTAAGGTGCCCGGCCTGGCAGGCGTGGTGCTTAAGCGCCGCGGTCCCAGTAGCTATAAACCGCCCGTGGTCGAGGCTCCCAAGAAGGCAACGCGCAAGCGTGCGTCCTCGGTGAAGCCCAAGGCCGCGGCTGCCAAGAAGACTCCGGCTAAGGCGAAGGCTGCCAAGCCCGTTTCCAAGGCTTCGGCCAAGTCCACCACGGCCAAGAAGGCAGCCACCAAAAAGGCTGCTCCCAAGGCCAAGGCATCTGCTGTTAAGGCTCCTGCCAAGAAAGCGTAACAAAGGCGTTACCACTGTAATTACCCGCCCCGCCGGGGCGTAGGATGTAAGTCATAACCGTTCCGGGAGAAACATCCCCGGGGGAAGGAACGTATGAATAAGATCTTCGACAACAAGCAGGAGTTTACCGAGCTCTATCGCGATGCCGTCATGAGCATCAGCGGCAAGAGCGTCGAGGCCGCCAGTGACCTCGACCGCTTTAACGCCCTGGCCAAGCTCGTGGCCGAGAAGGCGCGCACCGTTGCCACCAAGAGTGACGCCCGCGCCACCGCCGAGGGCAAAAAGCGCGTGTACTACTTCTCGATCGAGTTTTTGATCGGCCGCCTGCTCGACAACTACCTGCTCAACTTTGGCGTGCGCGACATGGTCGCCGAGGCGCTCGACGATATGGGCTTTGACCTGTCCGTCATCGAGAACCAGGAGCCCGATCCGGCGCTGGGCAACGGTGGCCTGGGCCGTCTTGCCGCATGTTTCCTGGATTCCATGGCAGCCGAGGGCATTGCCGGCTACGGCAACGGCATGCGCTACCGCTACGGCCTGTTTAAGCAGGAGATCGTCAACGGCAGCCAGGTCGAGGCTACCGACGAGTGGCTCACCCACGGCTATCCCTGGGAGGTCCGTCGTCAGGACAAGGCCGTGACCATTAAGTTTGGTGGCCGCGTCGAGGGCTTTGAGGAGAACGGCCGCACGTTCTACCGCACGGTGGACACGCAGGATATCCTGGCCGTCCCCTACGACATCCCCATCGTGGGTTATGCCGGCGAGACTGTCAACAAGCTGCGCGTCTGGGCCGCAGAGCCGGTCGAGGAGCACTTCGATCTGGAGGCCTTCAACCGCGGCGACTATGCCCTGGCCGATGCCGAGCGTGCCGAGGCCGAGGCCATCAGCGCCATCCTCTATCCCAACGACGCCGGCGAGCACGGTCGTCTGCTGCGCCTGAAGCAGGAGTACCTGTTTGTCTCGGCCGGCATCTACAGCCTGCTCGACACCTTTGAGAAGGAGCACGGAGCTAACTGGGGGCTGCTGCCGCAGTTTGTGGCCATCCACACCAACGACACGCACCCCGCCATGTGCGGCCCCGAGCTCATGCGCATCCTCATCGACGAGAAGAAGCTCGAGTGGGATGACGCCTGGAACATCGTTACGCAGGTCGTGAGCTACACCAACCACACCATCCTGCCCGAGGCTCTAGAGAAGTGGCCCATCGGCACGTTCTCCAAGCTCCTCCCCCGCGTGTACCAGATCATCGACGAGATCAGCCGTCGTTGGCACGAGTCGTTCGACACCACGCAGGAGGGCTGGCAGGAGCGTCTGCGCCAGACCGCCATTCTGTGGGATGGCGAGATCCGCATGGCCAACCTGTCCGTGATCTGCAGCCATAGCGTCAACGGCGTGGCCAAGATCCACTCCGACATCATCAAGAACATCGTGCTCAAGGACTTCTATGCCCTGACGCCCGAAAAGTTCAACAACAAGACCAATGGCATCTCGCACCGTCGCTTCTTTGCCGAGGCCAACCCCACCTACGCCAAGCTCGTCACCGAGGCCATTGGCGACGGCTGGCTCAAGGACGCCTTTGAGCTGGAGAAGCTCAAGGAGTTCCAGAACGACACCGAGTTCCTGAAGGCCGTGGGTGCCTCCAAGCGCGCCAACAAGGAGCGCCTGGCCGCCTACGTTAAGGCCGAGACCGGTCTGGTCATCGACCCCAACACCGTCTTCGATGTCCAGGTTAAGCGCTTCCATGCCTACAAGCGCCAGCTCATGAACATCATGAAGGTGATGGACATCTACAACCGTCGCATCGCCGATCCCAACTTCCACGTGACGCCGACGACCTTCATCTTTAGCGGCAAGGCCGCCTCGAGTTACACCTTTGCCAAGGAGACCATCCGCCTCATTAACTCGGTGGCCGAGGTCATCAACAACGACCCCCGCGTCAACGAGGTTATGAAGGTCTGTTTTATTCCCAACTTCCGTGTGAGCAACGCCCAGCTCATCTACCCCGCCGCCGAGATCTCGGAGCAGATTTCCACGGCCGGTAAGGAGGCCTCGGGCACGTCCAACATGAAGCTCATGATGAACGGCGCCATTACGCTGGGCACCCTCGACGGCGCCAACATCGAGATCGCCGACCTGGCCGGCCGCGAGAACGAGGCCATCTTTGGCCTGACCGCTCCCGAGGTCGAGCAGCTCTGGGCATCCAACAGCTACTTTGCGTGGGATACCCTCAACGGCGACCGCGAGCGTCTGGGCCGCGTGATGGACGAGCTCAAGGACAACACCTTTGCGGGTCTTTCGGGCAACTTCGAGAGCATCTACAACGAGCTCATGAACAACAATGACCCCGACCTGGTCATGGCCGATTTCCGCAGCTACGTGGATGCGTGGGAGAAGCTCACCGGCAGCTATGGCGACCAGGAGACCTGGAACCGCAAGGCCCTGCTCAACACCGCCTCGAGCGGCTGGTTCTCGAGCGACCGCACCATTCGCGAGTACCGCGACGAGATCTGGCACGCGTAGAGGCGCGCGAGCTCCCTTATGCCAGCACGGCATTATTCGGCGGGCGCAACGTTGCGCTGCGCCCGCCGCTAATGGGTTTAAGAACATCGATGACAGAAGGAGAAATCGATGAGTAAGAAAGAATGCATCGCGATGCTCCTCGCAGGAGGACAGGGCAGCCGATTGGGGGCACTCACCCAAAAGATCGCTAAGCCGGCGGTTAGCTTTGGTGGCAAGTTCCGCATTATCGACTTTTCGCTCTCCAACTGCTCCAACTCGGGCATCGACACGGTGGGCGTTCTGACGCAGTATCGCCCCTACCTGCTGCATGCCTATGTGGGCTCCGGCGAGGCGTGGGATCTGGACAGCCGCGACGGCGGCGTGTCGATCCTGCCGCCGTACGAGACGCAGACTGGCGGCGCCTGGTATGCGGGCACGGCCGACGCCATTACGCAGAACCTCGACTACATCAAGGCCAACGACCCCAAGTACGTCCTGATTCTTTCGGGCGATCACCTGTATCGCATGGACTACCGCAAGATGCTCAAGACGCACATTGAGAACAACGCCGACCTCACGGTGAGCGTTATGCCCGTGCCGTGGGAGGAGGCCAGCCGCTTTGGCATCCTGACCACCGACCCCGAGGACGGCCGCATCACCAAGTTCACCGAGAAGCCCGATAAGCCCGATTCGAACCTCGCGTCCATGGGCATCTACATCTTCTCGGCAGACGTGCTGATCGAGGCACACGACGAGGACGCTCTGGACCAGCGCTCGAGCCACGACTTTGGAAAGAACATCATCCCCAAGCTGCTCGGCGAAGGCAAGCGCCTGTACAGCTACGAGTTCCACGGCTTTTGGAAGGACGTTGGCACCATCGCCAGCTTCCACGAGACCTCGATGGATCTGCTGGGCAACAACCCCGAGTTCGATCTGTTCGACAAGCACTTCCCCATCATGTCCAACATCACCACGCGTCCGCCGCACTACATTGGTCCGGACGGCCGCCTGGACGACTGCCTGGTCTCCAACGGCTGCAAGATCTACGGTACCGCTCGCCACTCAATTCTTTCGACCGATGTCATCATCGAGGAGCGCGCCGTTGTCGAGGACTCCGTGCTGCTGCCGGGTGCGCACGTTAAGAGCGGCGCGCACATCTGCCGCGCAATTTTGGGCGAGAACTCCACGGTCGAAGAGGGCGTGAAGCTCGGCTCTGTCGATACCACCAAGGATACGGCCGTCGTTGGAAATGACGTCGTTATCGGGAAGGGGGAATGATCCGATGATCAATCGCAAGGCCATCGGTTATATCACCGCTAACTACTCTTCGACCTACGGCAGCGTGCTGCTCAAGGACCGCCCCATCGCGTCCGTTCCGTTTTTGGGCCGCTACCGCCTGATCGACTTCCCGCTGTCCAACATGATGAATGCCGGCATTAAGACCGTCGGCGTCGTCATGCCGGGCAACTACCGCTCGCTGATCGACCACGTGGGCTCGGGCAAGGACTGGGGCCTGGACCGCAAGAAGGGCGGTCTGTTCATGGTGCCCGGCAACGCGTATGGCACCACCAAGGGCGGCATGCGCTTCCTGCTGCGCGACATCATCTCTAACAAGACACTGTTCCAGCGCTCGGACAAGCCCTATGTTGTGATGATGGGCACCAACATCATCTTTAATATGGACCTCAACACCATCATCGACGCGCACGAGAACTCCGGTGCCCAGATGACCGTGGTGTACTGCAAGGCCACGCGCAACGTCGACGACGAGACCAAGCTCGAAATTAACGAGAACGGCCGCCTGACGGGCGTGAGCGCCGGCGTCGTGTACGGCGACAACGCCTCTATGGACTGCTGCATCGTCAACCGCGAGACGCTGCTCGAGATCATCGACCATTACCAGGCCGCCGACTATCTGGACCTGCTCGAGGCACTCCAGGGCGACTTTGGCAACATCGACGTGTGCAGCTACGAGTACAAGGGCGAGGTCGTGGGCGTGTTTAGCGAGAAGTCGCTGTATCGCCGCAGCATGGACCTGCTCGACCAGACCGTGGCCGATCAGCTCTTCGATCCCGAGCGTCCGATCCTGACCAAGGCTCACGACGTGCCGCCTTCGCGCTATGCGACCGGCAGCCACGCGTGCAACTCGATCATCTCGGCCGGCTGCATCATCAAGGGCACCGTGCGTAACTCGATCCTGTCGCGCGGCGTCGTGGTCGAGGAAGGCGCTTCGGTGACCAACTCGATCATCAACCAGAGCTGCATCATCAAGAGCGGCGCCCGCGTCGAGAATGCCATCCTGGACAAGAACAACGTGGTTCCCACCAACACCGAGCTTCGCGGCACGCCCGAGAACATCCTGGTGCTGGGCAAGGCTCCGTTAACTTCCGACACCACCATCGTACGTTAACATTGGCACCGCAACATCGCTCGTAACATGTAGAATAGCCGCCCGGTTAGCGCCAGGCGGCTATTCTCGAATTACAACATGGGAGACAATATGGCTGATTCCAGCAAAAAGATGCAGATCGTGTTTGCCTCGGCCGAGTGCGCACCGTTTGTAAAGACCGGTGGCCTGGGCGACGTGGCGGGCTCGCTGCCTGCGGCGCTTGTGCGCGCCGGCGCCGAAGTAATCGTGATGGTGCCCAAGTACGCCACCATCAAGGACGAGTACAAGTCGCAGATGGAGCACTTCTCCGACTTTTACGTGAGCCTGGGCTGGCGCAATGAGTACTGTGGACTCGAGAAGCTCGAGCACGACGGCGTCACCTATATGTTCATCGACAACGAGCGCTACTTTGCGCGCGACTATCCGTACGGCTTCTTTGACGACGGCGAGCGTTTTGCGTTCTTCTCCAAGGCCATCACCGAGAGCCTGCAGCACCTGCCGGCCGGCTTTGAGTGCGACATCCTGCACTGCAACGACTGGCAGACGGCGCTGGCGCCCGTGTTTTTGCGCGAGTTCTACCAGGGCCTGCCGCTGTACGACCGAGTCAAGACCGTGTTCTCGATTCACAACGTGGCGTTCCAGGGCCAGTTTAGCGACACCGTGATGGAGGACATCCTGGGTGTGGCACACATTCCGGCGGCCGCCTCGCAGCTGCGTTGCGACGCCTGCAGCATCAACTACATGCTGGGCGCCCTGCGCTATGCCGACGCCATAACCACGGTGAGCCCCACCTATGCCAACGAGATCCAGACGCCCGAATATGGCGAGGGCCTGGACGGCGTTCTGCGCGAGCGTTCGTACGCGCTGCAGGGCATTTTGAATGGCATCGACGTTGCGGGCTTTGACCCGGCGACCGACAAGCGCATTGCCGCCAACTACACCGTGGAGGACCGTTCCGGCAAGGCCGTGTGCAAGACCAAGCTGCAGGAGGAGCTGGGCCTCGAGGTTCGCGACGACCGCCCGCTCATGGTGATGGTCACGCGCCTGACGCGCCAGAAGGGCATGGACCTGGTCATGTATGCGCTCGACCGCATCCTTTCCGGCGGCGTGCAGGTGGCGGTGCTGGGCACCGGCGACCGCGACTACGAGGACGGCCTGCGCTACTTCCAGGACAAGTACCCCGGCACCATGGCCGCACGCATCGAGTTCGATCCTGCGCTGTCGCAGCGCATGTACGCCGCCGCCGACATGTTCCTGATGCCGTCGATGTTTGAGCCCTGCGGCCTGTCGCAGATCATTGCCATGCGCTACGGCACCCTGCCCATCGTGCGCGAGACCGGTGGCCTGAAGGACACGGTGATCCCGTATAACGAGTTTACCGGCGAGGGCACGGGCTTCTCGTTTAGTAACTTTAACGGCGACGAGATGGGCGACGCGGTGTTCCGCGCGGCACGCCTGTTCTGGGATAACCGCGACGCTTGGAACCAGCTGGTCACGCAGGCCATGAGTCAGGACTTTAGCTGGACGCGCTCGGCCGACAAGTATCTAGACCTGTACTTCTTTATGCATCCGGAGATTGAGAGGCCGGTGGCTGTGGCTGAGGCTGCGGCTGTCGATGAGTCGGTTGCTGCTGAGGCCGAGCTTAAGCCCGCGGCTAAGCCTGCCGCCAAGAAGACGACGACCCGCTAGACGACCGCTAAGAAGGTTACGACGACCATGGCGACGGCAACCAAGACCACCGCTGTCAAGACAACGACCTCGCGCAAGCGCACCACCGCAGCTGCCAAGAAGGCCGCCGAGGCCGAGGCTGCTCCCGAGGTAAAGGCTGAGGTCGCTGAGGCTAAGCCGGCCACCAAGGCTCCGGCAAAGACCGCTGCCAAGACCACGACCGCCAAGAAGGCCACGGCTACGAAGTCGACAACGACCAAGGCCGCTGCGACGAAGGCAGAGGCTACGGCCGAGGCCAAGCCCGC
>CALLST010000044.1:0-3302 GCA_938011875.1 uncultured Collinsella sp.
TATTACGAGCTCCTGTGCGAATTGGAGAGAGCGCTCCCGCAAACTGCCTCTTGACAACTTATAGGAGCGTCGGTTTTGTTAACGCAAATTTGGCTATGGTTGGCACCCTTGGGTTAAACGTAGTAGATGGGCGCAATTTGTGGTGCACAGCCCAAGAAGGGATCATTAGCCGCGCTGGAGGCCGAAGAGTTTGGCGTTGCGCTCGGCGACCATCATGTTGATGTCGGCGATTTCCATCTCGCCGTCAATGTAGGGCTGGTAGGTGCCATATGGATCGCCGGCTCCCAAGCTGCAGCTTCCGCAGTTGTCGCAACTGCCGTTACCGCAGCCCGCGAGCGCTAGCTTGATGATCTCCTCACGCTCGGCACGCGTCGTGTCCTTGATGAGCTTGCTTTTTGCCATGCCGTTCCTCGATTCGCTTGTGACCGTCGACCGCGCATGTCTTGTAGATACCGGCGGGCTTTGCCCATCATAGGCTTTTGCGCGGGTAGAATGCATGGATAACTTGATGCTTACGGGCGACGGAAAGGAAACGTTGCATGGACCAGGATAAGACGACCGTAATGGGTGGCTACGGCTCCCCGCGGACGGGCAATGGCACCGATGAGACCCGCGTCGTGCCGAATCCCAGCTACGCCTCGCCCGATGCGACCCAGGCCTCGGCCGATCCCACGCGCGTTGTGAATTACGGAAACGCAGCGCAGGACCCGTATGGTGTCTCGTCGCAGAGTCCCTACGGCAACGCGGCGGCAGACCCTTATGATGACCTGCTGCAGAATCCCATTCCGCAGCCTCAGCAGACGACATATATGCCGCGCACGGCACAGCCGCGCTACGAGTCGCGCGACCGATATGCGCGCGAGCCGTATCGTGAGTATCCCAAGTCCATCCCTCAGTATGGCGAGGACGAGGAGAAGAAGCCTTCGCGTTCGTCGAGCGTGATCAAGAAGATCCTGATCGTGCTGGCGATCTTCTTTGCCTTGTCGGTTGTGTTTGCCATCGTGTCGGGCATGCTCAACAAGCGGGGCGCCACGACTGATACCACAGCCGAGCAGACCGAGACTACCCAGTCCGGCACTGTCGACCTGAGCGATATCCCGGGTCAGTACTGGTCCAACGCCAAGAAGCTCCTCAAGTCGCGTGGCGCCGATCTTTCGAATGCCGTGGTCCTGACTGATGATGGCTCAACGCCCGTCGTCGATGCCAACTGGGTTGTTACTTCTGCCTACTATAACGACAACGGCAACCTCGAAATTCAACTCACGCACAAGAACAGCTCGGGCAACTCGTCCGGCGGCCAAAGCGGTACCGACAGCTCGAGCTCCAACACATTGGAGGACCTGAGCGACAAGGCGCAGGAGCTGGGAGATAAGGCGCAGCAGTTGGGCGACACGGCTCAGAACCTCGGTGATACCGCACAGAATCTGGGCGATATGGCAACCAACGCCTGGGATACGCTGCAAAATGGTATTTCGGGCGCGCAGGGGAACTAGCGGTCGAGCTGCTAGAACCTTAGCGGTACAAACAAAAACGGGGCGCAGGATCGCGTGACCGGGCGCGTAGGCGCGTTGGTCGGCGGTCCTGCGTCCCGTTTTGCTGTCGATTACAGCTGCTCGGCCGGACGGTCGGGCGAGCTGAAGCCCGAGTCAAATGTGACGACGCACGAGGCATCGGGCCGGCGCTCGTGCACGATGCGCGTGACGAGCTCCAGCAGCTCCTCGTCGGATATGTCAAAGCCGTCGGGACGCACCAGGTCAAACGAAACAAAGCCGTCGTGCTCATGCAAGTCGTGGATGGAGAGCGCGGGGTCGATCTGCGCTACGCCGCGCTTGACCCAGCCCCGTAGGTCGTCGCCGGTGGTGGCGATGGGGTCGCAGTGCAGCGTGATGTCGATGCCCATCTGCCGTTTGATATCGTGCTCGATGGTGTCCAGGATCTCGTGATGTTCAAACGCATCGCCCTCGCCGGGCATTTCCACGTGTGCGCTGGCAAACTGGCGGCCGGGGCCGTAGTCGTGCACCATGAGGTCGTGCGTACCCAGGACCTGGGGGTACGACATGATCCTGTCGCGGATTTCCTGGACGAGCTTGGGGTCGGGCGCTTGTCCCAGCAGCGGGCTGATGGCGTCGCGCACCAGGCCCAGGCCGCTGATGCAGATGAAGATGCCCACACCCAGGCCTGCCCAGCCGTCGAGGTCAAAGCCTGTCGTCTGCGAAATAAGCGCCGCCACCAAGACCGAGCCCGAGGTGATGACGTCGTTTTTGGAGTCCTGCGCCGTGGCGATAAGCGTCTCGGAATCGATGCGGTTGCCCAGCGTGCGGTTGAACGCCGCCATCCAAAACTTGACGAGCATGGACAGGACAAGGGCTGCCATGGAGAGCGCCGAATACGCGGTGGGGGAGGGCTTGATGATCTTGGTGACCGACTCCAAGATCAGGTTGATGCCGACGGCGCAAACGAGAACGGCGACAAACAAGCCGGCGAGGTACTCGTAGCGGCCGTGGCCATAGGGGTGACCTTCGTCAGCCGGGCGACTGGCAAGGCGGAATCCGAGCAGGCTCACAATGTTGCTCGACGCATCGGAGAGGTTGTTGAAGGCATCGGCGATAAGCGAGACGGAGCCCGCGAGCAGACCAGCTATGCCCTTGGCCAGGCACAGCGTGATGTTGAGGCCGATGCAAATGAGGCTTGCGGCAAAACCCGCGTTGGTGCGGCAGGAGGTATCGACCGGCTCGCTTTCACTGCCGGGAACAAGCGTATGTACCAGCCGATTTACAAATAGCATAACGATCGTCCTCACAATCATGTTTAAGGGGATAGTGTAGCTCGCACAGACGCAACGTGTACCGATGCTCAGAAAATGCAGCAATGGTCTGCCGGCGCTAACGGGCGCGAGGCGGAGGGGGACGACTGCCCGCGCGCCTTCGAGTTCACTGCGCCTTCCCGTCCGACCGAGTGTCCCATTTTGGGCCACATGGGTATGGGCGCGCGTCGATTTGCTCGACATACTTAATGTCGACAGCCCTGTGCAAAGGAGGACGTTTCCATGGACGAGATGTTTGCCATTAAATGCCAAAACTGCGGCGGCCCCATGTATTCGCACCAGGCAAAGCGCAGCTTTGAGTGCGCCTATTGCGGCACGGTCGTTCCGTGGCAGGCCGATGCGGGGGAGCCCAAGAGCGCCCTGGGCATTCGCCATACGCCGCTGACGGTTGTCGATGGGCTACTTAAGCTCACCCATGTGTCGCAACTCGAGCGCCCGGAGGACCCGGACTGGTATTTCTTTAATTCACACTGGCGCA
>CALLST010000045.1:0-5232 GCA_938011875.1 uncultured Collinsella sp.
CCGTCACAACGTTCAGCACGCCCAGCGTGTTGATGTCTATGACCTGCACCGCGCCCTCGGTCTTGTTGTAGAGCACGCTCGCCACGTTGGCCGGCACCAGGGCAATGTCGATATCGCCCTGAATCACCTTGGGCACAATCTCGTCGGCGGCAGTGTTGATCGCAAAGTCGAACTCGTTGTCCGTGGCACCTTCGGCCGCCTGGTCCATAAACTGCACCAGCCCAATCGACGTCGGGCCCTTGAGCGAGGCGACGTGTACCTCGACCGGCTCGGCAGCGGCACCGTCAGCGGCAGCCCCGGCAGCCGAGCCCGCAGCAGACCCGGCCCCCGCAGCTCCGCCGCCGCAGCCAGCCAGCGCAAGCGACAGCGCACCCGCGGCGAGCGCCGAGGCAAACCCCCGGCGCGACATTTCAAAATCAAACGCGCGCATCGTTAGCACGCCCCCTCGTTAGGCATCGTCCATGCGTGATGGTCGGTATGCAGCAATTCCTCGGCCAGCGGCGAGAGCGGCGCACCCAAGAACTCGCTATAGCACGCCTGAACATCGGGATTCTCGTGCGAGAAGCGAATGTCCGCAGCGGCATCCAGGCTCCACAGCACCTGGCCACGCTCAGCCGCCAGCTCGCAGCCGTCGTGGATGGGCTGACCGCCGCCACCGACGCAGCCGCCCGGGCACGCCATGACCTCAACAAAGTCATATCTCACACGGCCGTCGCGAATCGCGTCGAGCAGACGGGCGGCGTTGCCCAGCCCGTGCGCCACGGCGACGCGCACCTTGGTACCGTCGATATCGGCCACGGCCTCCTTCCAGCCCTCGAGTCCGCGCACGTCAGTGAAGAAGTCGGCATCCGGGTTCTTGCCCGTCACCAGGTAATATGCCGAGCGCACGGCGGCCTCCATCACGCCGCCCGTGGCGCCAAAGATCACGCCCGCGCCCGTGCCAAAGCCCAGCGGCGTATCGAGCGGCTCCTCGACCAGCGTGTCAACGCTCACGTGGCTCGCGCGGATCATGCGCACCATCTCGCGCACCGTCAGCGCAACGTCCACGTCGGGCGCGCCGCCCTCGCCCATCATGCTCGGCAGCGCACACTCGGCCTTCTTGGCCGTGCATGGCATAACGGACACCACGAACAGACGCTCGGGCTCCACGCCCAGCACCTTGGCGTAGTAGGTCTTGGCGATAGCGCCGAACATCTGCTGCGGCGACTTTGACGTGGACAGGCTGTCGACAAACTCGGGGTAACGTGCCTTCACAAAGCGCACCCAGCCCGGGCAGCAGCTCGTAAACATGGGCCAGCCGCGGCTGTCGCCCTCACCCTTAGCGGCGGCGCCCAGGCGCTCGAGCAGCTCGGAGCCCTCCTCCATAATGGTGAGGTCGGCCGAGAAATCGGTATCGAACACATACTCAAAGCCTACGCGGCGCAGCGCGCAAGCCAGACGCTCGACGGTTGCCTCCTCGCGCGGAATGCCGAGCTCCTCGCCCCAAGCACTACGCACGGCCGGCGCGATCTGCACCAGCACGATCTTGTCGGGATTAGCGAGCGCGTCAAACACGGTCTCGGTGTCGTCGCGCTCGCGCAGCGCGCCCGTCGGGCAATGCGTGATGCACTGGCCGCACGCGACGCAATCGGTCTTGCCGATCGGCACGCGCCCGCGGGTGCCCACGGCGGTATGCGTGGCGCGGTTGGTCAGGTCCCAAATCCCTAGGCCCTGTACGCTCTCGCACACCTTGATGCAGCGCATGCATTTAATGCACTTGTCGTTATCGCGGATGATGGGAAAATCGAAGTCCCAGCCCTCGCGCGCCAGGTGCTGCTCGTACGGCAAATAGAAGATGCCCAGGTCGTTGGCGATGGTCTGCAGCTGGCAGTTGCCGCTGCGCACACAGGTGGCGCACTTGCAGTCGTGCTGAGACAGGATCAGCTCCACGTTGATGCGCCGGGTGGTGCGCACCCGGGGGGAGTTGGTGTGGACCACCATGCCATCGAGCACGTAGTTGTTGCAGGCGGCAACCAGCTGGTCGCAGCCCTCAACCTCGACCACGCACACGCGGCAGCCGCCGATCTCGTTCAGATCGCGCAGGTAGCACAGGGTGGGAATCTGGATGCCGACGGACTTGGCCGCGTCCAGGATCGTGGTGTGCTCAGGCACCACGACCTCGCAATTATCGATAGTGAGCTTGACCATATTGAGTGCTCCGCTTTCGGTGTTATCGCTGACAGTGGGGTTGTTGAGCTCTACCATTCCAGGTTCCTCCCTCCGCGGAACGCGCCAAAACCAAAGTGGTCGCAACGCAGGCAGCGGCTTGCCTCCTGGCGCGCCTCCTCCTCGGTAAGGCCCTGCTCGACCAGATTCCAATCGTGAATACGCTCGCCGGCCTCGCGCTCACCCAGCTCGCAGCGGCCGCACTCGTGCTTGCCCTTAAACTGAACGGTCGGCAGCTCCACGTCGAGCTTGATCTTGTGGTCGAAGCCCAGATAGCGGTCGATGTTTGCCGAAGCCACGCGGCCGGCGTTGATGGCACGGATGACGGTGGCGGGGCCGGTCTGGCAGTCGCCGCCGCTAAAGAGGCCATCGAAGTTGGGCACGGCACCGTCCGAGTCGGTGACCACGCAACCCCACTTGCAGGCGATGCCCATGTCCTCAAACGGCTTGGAATCGATGTCCTGGCCAATGGCGACAAACACGCGCTCGCAGGGGATGACGCGCTCGGGCGTAGCGGCGGCACGCGGAGCCGGACGACCGCGGCGGGGCTCGCCGATAATCTGCGGTTGCACGCGCAGGCCGCTCACGCGACCATCTTCGCCCGTCTCGATGGCGAGCGGCGCCGTGAGCTCCAGAACCTCGCAACCCTCGGCCTGGGCGCCGGCAATCTCGGCGTCCTGGGCCGTCATATCGCAGATGCGACGGCGGTAGACGATGCTCACCTTTTCGGCACCGCAGCGCACGGCAGAGCGCGCCACGTCCATGGCCACGTTGCCGCCGCCGATGACGCACACGCGCTGGCCGCTCAGGTCGGGCAGCTCGTCGTCTCCGATGGCGCGCAGCATCTTGACGGCCGACTCCACGCCGGGCGCCTCTTCACCCGGAAGGCCGAGCTTCTTGTCGCTATGGGCACCGATGGCCAGGTAGACGGCATCGAACTCGTCGCGCAGGCGAGCGAGCTCCTCGCCGTTCACGGAGTGATCGAGCTCAACGTCGATGCCGGCGCTCAAGATCCAGTCGATCTCGGCCTGCAGGCGCTCGCGCGGCAGACGATAGCTGGGGATGCCGTAGCGCAGCATGCCGCCCAAGTGGTGGCGCTGCTCAAAAATGGTCACCTTGTGGCCCATCACGGCCAGGTAGTAGGCACAGGAAAGGCCAGCCGGGCCGCCGCCGATCACGGAGACGCGCTTACCGGTGTTGTCCACTACATGCGGCTTGTGGTCGTTGAGGTCACTGTGCTCAACGGCAAAACGCTTGAGGGCGAGGATGTTCATGGGGTCGTCGACCATGCCACGGCGGCAATGCATCTCGCAGGGATGCTCGCACACCAGGCCGCAAACGAGCGGCAGCGGGTTATTCTTGCGGATGACCTTGACGGCATCGGCATAGCGGCCGGCCTCGACGAGCGAAATGTAACCGGGAATGTCGACATGCGCCGGACAGCCCGAGACGCACGGGACGCGGGCCTCGCGGTCAAAGCCACAGGAGTGCTCGCGGATGTGGTGCTCAAAATCGTCACGGAAACCGCGGATAGCCGTAAGCGCCATGGCGCCGGCCTCGTAACCGATGGCGCAATCGCTCGAAAGATAGATGGTGCGGGCGGTGCGCTCGATCAGATTGAGCGTGGACTCGTCGGCGCGGCCCTCGAGCACATCGGAGAGCAGATCGCTCAGCGCGCTCAGGCCCACGCGGCAGGGCGTGCACTTGCCGCAGCTCTGGGTGGAGCACAGGTTGACGAGCGCTGCCGTAAACTCAACGGGACACGGGGCGAGCGAACTCACCGCCAGACGACGTCCGAGCGCATCGTGCAGGTCGTCCATGACGGCCTGAGCGTGGCTGCGTTCCATTACGTGCAGTCGAGCCATAAGATCCCCTCTCACATGGCAGCCCGGAGGCGAGGCCGGGCGAAATTGCTACACGCACAACACTGACCTAAAAAGTTGTGAGGTCTCCATACGGTTCGGCAGGCGGTATAAAATGTCACCCTCAGCGGTGAAATAGAACATTACCGCAGATAAATGCCATATTTGATAAAACGCGTTACCAAATTGCAATATTCAATGTGAAAAAGAGCGCCTTACTATTTTTCCTTTTTGATCCGTTTTCCTCCGTCCCCTTCGGATCACATGATCCCTTGGGAACGGAGGAAAACGGATCGTTTTTGGTGCAAAAGGGCCAGGTTTGTTTGCACCAATCTCACTTGCGCTAGATGAAGAGCTCGCATTCCTTCCGCGCGACGCAAACCTTGCTCAGCATCTGGGAAACAGCGGATAGCTTGTTGGGATCAAGCTTACGAGCGCCTCGCGGACATACGGCAATGCAGCGCATGCAGGAGATGCACGCCTCGCCAGCTGCTCGTTTGGGGTCACCCTTGTCGATAGCACAAACGGGGCACGCCGCGGCGCATGCACCGCAGGAGACACAATCCCCTGTTGCCTCGGGTGCCATGCGGTGACCTCCGGCTTGTTTATAAGGACGATTGCCGGGAATAGAGGGCTCGGATGTATCCTCAGCCAACAGCTTTTGCTGAATTTGCTGCGCAAACTCTGCGAGCTGCGCCGTATCCTGCGCATCCGGACGACCGGCAGCAAACTGTCGTGCAATGGAATGTTCTGCAATGGCTGCAACTGCCGCGATCACCCGGAATCCCGCATGCTTCGCAACGTCCTCCAGCTCTACGAGCGTGTCCTCAAACGCGCGGTTTCCGTATACGCAAACCAAAACAGCCCGAGCCCCGTTGCCGCGCACCATGCCCAACCGGTCAGCCACCACAGCCGGGATTCTACCGGCATACGCCGGCACAGAGATTACGGCCACGTCGTCCTCGGTCATCGAGACAGCGCTGAAATCTAGCCCGCTAACGGTCAGATCGACGGTAACGGTATTCTTGCCCAGTGCCCCGGCCACAAGGCCAAACACCTTCCGCCAACCAACCGTCGCAATAAACACAATTTCGAATACGCTCATCGAGACACCCTCCCCAACGCCAGGCAACGCGACCATCCGCTTTCACATACAGACACAGTA
>CALLST010000046.1:0-22476 GCA_938011875.1 uncultured Collinsella sp.
TGGCGATATCGAGCATCTTGCCGCCGCCAATGCCCACCACCATGTCACAAAACTCGGCCCGGGCTTCCTTGGCCATTTCGACAACGGCATCTTCCGTACACGGACCGTTGTAAATCTTAAAGAACGGCTCGCTTAGATCTTCATCCAGAAATCCATCGACGATCTGCCTGCACAGCCGATCCTCGGTGCCCTGGTCAAACAAGACATAGGCAGCGCAGCCCAACCATGACAAATACCTGCCCTGGCGCGAAAGTTCGCCCGGCCCCTGAACATACCGGCCGGGACCGCCATAAACCATAGGAAGCGCCATACGAGAATCCGCCCTTCATCAAACAACGATTAGTGCAAAGTAACCTGATCCCTTTGCACCATAGCAAAAAGGGCCCCGCGCATTGAGCGCGAGACCCCTTGCAAGACAGTGGGAGTCGATTAGAAATCGATGTCGGTGTCGTAGTAGCAGGCCTTGAGGATCTTCTCGAAGTCGGCAGCCTTGGTCTCACGCGGGTTCTCGGGCGTGCAGGCGTCCTGCTCGGCGTTCGCGGCGATCTCGGGCAGCTTGGCGAGGAACTCCTCCTCGGAAACCATCTGCGGGTTCTCGGCGTCGACCTTCACGCCACCATTCGCGTAATCCTTGATGGACTGCGGAATGTTGAGCTGGTCGTTGAGGTCGCGGATCTTCTGGACGAGCGCAGCGATGAGCTCCTCGTTGGTCTCGCCGGGAAGGTGCAGGATCTCCTTGGCCACGTAAGCGTAACGCTCGGCAGCACGGGGATCCTTGGAGTTCCACTGGATGACCTTGCCCAGGTACATGGCGTTAGCAGCACCGTGGATGATGTGGCCGTTCTCAAAGGCAGCACCGGTCTTGTGAGCCATGGAGTGAACGATGCCGAGCAGGCCCGAGGAGAAGGCGATACCGGCGATGCACTGAGCCTCGTGCATGTGCTGACGGGCCTCATGGTCGCCAGCATAGGACTTGGGCAGCCACTCGACGATCTCGCGGATGCCGTGCAGAGCGTTGGCGTCGGTGAACATAGAGGCGCAGGTGGAAACGTAGGCCTCCATGCAGTGGGTCAGAGCATCCATGCCGGTGTGAGCGCACAGCTTGGCGGGCATGGTGTAGGTGAGCTCGGGGTCGACGATGGCGACATCAGGGGTGATGTTGAAGTCGGCCAGCGGGTACTTGATGCCCTTGGCGTAGTCGGTAATGACGGAGAACGCGGTGACCTCGGTAGCGGTGCCGGAGGTAGAGGAGATGGCGCAGAAGTGAGCCTTCTGACGCAGCTCAGGGAAGCTGAACGGCTGGATGATGTTATCGAAGGACTCCTCGGGATACTCGTAGAAGACCCACATGGCCTTAGCGGCATCGATGGGCGAGCCGCCACCGATGGCGATAATCCAGTCGGGCTCGAACTCGCGCATGGCCTCGGCGCCCTTCATGACCGTCTCGATGGACGGATCGGACTCGACGCCCTCGAACAACTTGACCTCGAAACCGCCTTCCTTAAGGTCGTTCTCGACGTCCTGCAGGAACCCGCCGCGGCGCATAGAGCTGCCGCCAGAAACGATGATGGCCTTCTTGCCCTTGAGGTTCTTCACCTCGTGGCGAGCGCCCTCACCAAAGTACAGATCGCGAGGATTGGTAAAACGTCCCATACTGTGCCTCCTAAACAAGCCCCTCTTAGACTTGCGTATATAACGGAGCACCCAATTGGCTCCGTTAGGACCGGTTTGCGCGTTGCCGGCGATGACAATGCGCGATGTCTAAACGTCTCAACGCTCAGACAAACACTATTTTACCGTTCTGGTTGGTCAGTTATTCACCTAAAGCCGCCAATGATGAAACGTTTTTTCTATCCCTGAAGACCCTTGTGCGGCATTCATACTCCCAAGCTGGGCAAACGTTTTATCAAGGTTGACTACATATCCCGGGCAGGACGGTGCCCCTCCAAAATATGCACCGTTCGCCGCCAAAAATCGACCGTTTGCGGCACCGTGATACCACTCGGTCGTCCAAGGTGCCGACATTTGTGCGACATCCGTCTTCGTGGTGCAAAGGTGCAAGTCCAAGTGCGGCACCCCCGGTGTGCCACATGCGGGTAAACTAGAACCTTATATAGAAACATCTGAACCCTAACCGCAGCAAAGGAGGCCCCATGGCATTCGATCCCATTCAAGAGGATTGCCATCGCCTCGTTCTTGAGGCCTTGCGCCGCGACAATATCCCGCTCACCGACGGTGCCGCCGTAGAGCGTCTGATGGAACAATTCACCCGCAACCCCGCACCGCTCATCGTGCACGACCGCGACCGCGCCGGGCATCTGATTGCCAAGGTGGTCGAGGCTGTCGACTACCGCATTCCCTTTATCCCTGACGATACCCAGGCAGAGCAAGAAGAGACAGCTGCCGAGAACATGCTCCGCGAGGCGGCCGCACTCGATCCGGCCAACTGGGACGCTCAGCGCATGCTGACGGCACTCACCGCCGAATCCAACGAGGAATACGTACAGTACCTGGTGTCCAAGTGCGATGAGGTCGAGCACGACCTAGCGCTCAAAATCGCCTCGGCCCAGGACCCCTACGAGCGCGAGGCCGCAGGCGACCTTACGCGCCGCCCCTATCTGCGCTGGCTTGCCGCCTTGGCATCGCGCGCCCTCATTAGCGGCCGCTATCGCATGTCGCTCGAAGCCGCGAATCGCAGCTTGGACTTTGCGCCCAACGACCCCGCTGGTGTCCGCCACACCGCGATGCTCGCCATGGCAAAGCTCGAATACCCCGCCGAGGAGCTCAAGCGCTTTCGCTCCGCACACTCCGTGCCGTACCTCGCGAATACCCCACTGCGCCGCCGCCCCAAAGATGCGGAGCGCGACTTGGACCCGTGGACGCTCATCGCGCTGATGAGCACGGCTTGGCGCGAACTGGACTACGAGGGCGCCGAGCACTACCTGCGTATCCTTGTGCGCTCGTGTCCGCACGCAGCCGAGGCACTCTACTTCCAAACCGAGTTTCCCGATGGCGTCTATGCCCGCGTCAACGTGGGTGTGGGCTCCACCGACGAGCTTGTCCTTGCGCTGTCCGAGGCGACGCCGGTACTGCAGGAGGGCCTGGGCGCACCCGACAACGCCAGCTTTGCCGCCTGGGTCGCCACCAACGACATCGTGCGCTCCCAGATCGACGAGCGCATACTGCGGGCGGCCGAGCAGGGCTTGCCGTTTAAGGGAGGAGACCTCTAATGGATCCGAGCGTCTACATCCCCGCCTACCTGGAGCGCACCTATCTGGCGTCGCACCCCGAGCTCACCGATGCAGCACGCGAGCTTGTCCATAACGACATTAGTGCGAATCCCCAAAAGTACGCGCAGTCCGAGCATGCCCAGGCGCTGCTGTCCTATGCCGGTGTTCATCGCCACCTGCTCGACGAGCTCCATCGCATCGAAGATATGGGCAGCGACGAGGAGTTTGAGCAGACGCGCAATCGCCTGTTCGACGACATGCGCGATGAGCTGCTCAAGATTGTCCGCGTCGACGCACTGACCGTCGACGCGCAGCTGCTCGCCATCATCCTGGCCGACACACCCGTTGACGCCTGCCTGGGCGACCTGATGAAGCTCGAGGCAACCACGGCCGATTACCTGCAGCAAAGCGTGCCCGGGTTCGATATGGAGGCCCCGCACTACTGGGCCAACAAAGTTTTGACGGACGGCGTGACGGCGGCAGAGCTCACCGTGAGCGAGCCGGCGCTTATCGGGTGGCTTCACACACTCGAGGCCATCTCGCAGCTGTGCATGGCGAGCGCCCGCTACCGTGCTGCCGTCAACTATTCTCGCCGTGTTCTTAAGGCGGAAGGCTATCCCACCCGAGCGGCAGGCACCGTGTTACTCGCCCTCGCTCGCTTGGAAGACGAGGACGGCTTTTTTGCCCTGGCCCACCAGCTCGAGGAGCAGATGGGGGCCGATGCCCTCGAGAACTCTCCTTGGTATCTGCTCGCCCGCACGATTCTGCTGTTCAAAACAAACAAGATGCGCCCGGCGACACGCGCGCTGCGTGAGTTCGCCAACCGCTGCGAGGGTGGCGCGTTCTTCTTACTGAACCCCATGTACCAGACACCGTACCTTCCCTGCCGGCCCGAGCCACACGATCCCTGGGATCTTTCGCACCAGGCCGTTTGGGAAGCGGACGGTATTATCTCGGACACTCCCGACTTTGCCCCCTGGGCCAACGCCTGCGAAGATGTATCGCAGCTTGCCCAGGAATTTGCGCGCCGCTACGGATTTTAGTGACGCACTCGACCCGACCATGTCGTTTACGTTAGGAACGGTTTCATGAACCTCCGCTCATCTCTTGCCTGCACCTCGAGCGATATCGCTCGCTGGGGGCTGCGCTCCGTCCTTAAGCGCCAGGGCGGCGTACTCCCCGGCCGCATCGCCATGAAGATCGACCCCGAGTTGCTGAGCGACCTCGCTGGCCTTGTCGACCGCAGCGTGGTGATTACGGGTACTAATGGCAAGACCACCACTTCCAACCTCATCGCCGACGCCGTTGCTGCCAGCGGTGCTGCCGTGGTGTGCAACCGTGCCGGCAACAATATGGAGCCTGGTGTGGTAGGTGCTCTACTCGAGGCCCGCGGCGGCCTTAAACACACCAGCAGCGGCAAGCGCGTGGGCGTTTTTGAGTGCGATGAGCTTTACACCGTACGCGTTCTGCCCAAGCTCAAGCCGACGTACTTTGTGCTGCTCAACCTGTTCCGCGACCAGCTAGACCGCTACGGCGAGATCGACCATACCCAAGACGTCATCGCCCATGCGTTGGAGCTTTCGCCGGCAACAACGCTCATCTACAACGCCGACGACCCGCTGTGTGCCGCGATCGCCGCGCGCGTTCCCAATGCAAGCATCGCCTTTGGCATCGACGGCGCCACCAACACCGAGTCCGACCGTATTAGCGACTCGCGCTTTTGCTCACAGTGCAACGCGCCGCTGGAGTATGACTACGTGCAATACGGCCAGCTCGGCGCCTACCATTGCCCCTCGTGCGGCTGGGCCCGCCCTGCGCTTGTCCGTCGCGTGACGGGCGTGGAGCTCGGCTGCGACGGCTACGACTTTGACCTGGTCTTTGGATCTGCGCCCGACGCGGCTGCCGCACACATCGCCACACGCTACAACGGTCTGTACATGGTCTATAACGTTGCCGCCGCCTTCTTTGCGGCGCACGAGCTGGGCGTGGACGCGGCGCACCTGCAGCCCACGCTTAATGCCTACGTGCCCGCCGGCGGACGCATGGGCCGCTGGGATATTGCCGGCCGCACCGTCGAGGCCAACCTGGCCAAGAATCCCGTGGGCTTCGATCGCCAGATCCAGTCCATTAAAACGGCAGGTGGCAGGCTCTGCGCTTTCTTCCTCAATGACAACGACGCCGACGGCCACGATGTCTCGTGGATCTACGACGTCGACTTCGAGCGCATCGCCGACACACCGGGTCTTGTCGCCTTTGCCGGAGGCACGCGTGCGCACGACATGCAGGTACGCCTCAAGTACGCCGGCATCGATGCCGCGATTATCTCGGACGTCGCGCAGGCAATTGGCGCCGTTGCGGATGAAGCCGCAGGCGACACTTTCTATGCCGTCGCCAACTACACGGCCTTCCCGCCGCTGGTCAAAGAACTCAATGGGCTGAAGGGTGCCGATGCAGCCACGGTTGCTGCCCGCGCTGCAACGTGTGCCGATGGCAGTGCCGTCCCCGTCGGCATCGCGCCAGTCGAGCTTTCGCGCCCGCTGCGCATCGTCTACCTGTACCCCGATGCCCTCAACCTCTACGGCGACGGCGGCAACGTTATCGCCCTCGAGCGTCGCTGCGCCTGGCGCGGCATCCCCGTTCGCGTGGACGAGGTCCGTATGGGCGAAACGCTTGATTTGACCGATGCCGATATCGTCATGATGGGCGGTGGCTCCGACCGCGACCAGCTGGCGGTCGCACATGAACTGCTCGCTCAAAAAGACAAGGTCGCATCCTATGTTGAGGATGGCGGTTCGTTGCTCGCCATCTGCGGCAGCTATCAGCTGCTCGGCCGTTCGTACTATATGGGTGAGAATCGCATTGAGGGTCTGGGGGTCATTGCCGCCGAAACCGTACGCGGCTCCGACCGCCTGATCGGCAACGTAGCCGTCAAAACCGACCTGGCACCTGAGCCCTTTGTGGGATTCGAGAACCATGGCGGCCGCACGCTTTTGGACGCCGATGCCACGCCGCTCGGAACGTCCGTCGTCACGGGCACCGGCAACAACGGCGACGATGGCTTTGAGGGCCTGATCTACAAGGGCGTCATCGGCACGTACCTGCACGGGCCGGCGCTGCCCAAGAACCCCGAACTCGCCGACTGGCTGATCGCGCACGCCCTCGAGCGCCGCGGCGATGCGCAGGCCGCCGCCCTGCTGCCGCTCAAGCCCCTCGACGACACCTACGAGCACGCCGCCCACGACGCCGCCATGAAGCTTCTCCCCTAGCACCCCACCACCACAAAGGGGACAGGCACCTTTGTGGTGGTTTTGACCCATCCCAGCGGTTTGTCTCAATCTGTAACATCTAGACCGTTAAAAGTCGTCTTACTGTTACAGAATGAGATGTTCGTCCCGACGCCTGCCTTTTGTCTCGATCTGTAACAGATAGAGCCGATTTGCCCGCCCAGATGTTACAGATTGAGATATTTGAAGATCGGGATAGAGAGCCAGCTCCTATGTGGTGGTTTTCCAGTTTGCCAACGATATACGCGCCGGCAAAAAAGTCTGCTATACTCTTTCCCGCTGTCCCCATCGTCTAGCGGCCAAGGACGCCACCCTTTCAAGGTGGATATCGCGGGTTCGAATCCCGCTGGGGGCACCACAGAATCTGAGAAGCCCGTTACCAATTCGGTAGCGGGCTTTTTGCTACCCATGCGCCGGGATTCGAACCCGACAGGGTGCGAATCCCGGCATCATCGCAAAGCCAGTGGGCAAAAAATAGCAAATATGAGTACTGTTACCATTTTAGTAACAGCGATTTCATGCGTTTAGAAGTCGATTTAGACGTCAGGCGTCCTACGGCGGAAGAATTGCAGACGTTTATCGGCTAAGTACTTGTACATATGTTGCGTAACACTACATATTTTGTAAATAGATAATGCTACAGGACTTGTGACAGTACTCAAATTTGACGTTTTTTGTCCACAACCCTTTATACCTAGGCAAGTCGGCGGCAAAACGGGCTTCAAAGCATCCTTCGCAAACAAAAACCGGGGCCCGCATGATGCGGACCCCGGCTCAATACCGTGACGATATGTCAGTTACGCTCTACACGTAGAACAGGATGTCGTCGTAGGTCGGGACCGGCCAGTAGTCGGCGGCCACGATCTCCTCCATGGCATCCACGGCGGCGCGCAGCGTATCCATAGCGGGGACGACCTCGTGTGCATACACGTTGGCCTGCTCCTGACCATCGAGGCCCTCGGCCTTCTGATGCACGGCGTCGAGCGCCTTGATGGAGTCGTTGATGGTGGTGATGCCGTTGCAGAGCTTGTTGAGCGTGTTCTGCTCGCACTGCATGGCGGCCTCAGCACCGGCGGCACGAATAGTCTCAAGGCCCTTAGCGACCTTGGTGGCATAGGCGGTAATGACCGGGCGATAGGTACGACGCGCCTCGCGAACCATCGTGGTGGCCTCGATGTTCATGAGCTTGTTGTACTTCTCGAGCTTGCAGTCGTAGCGGCACTGGGCCTCGGCCTTGGTCAGGACACCCGTCTCCTCAAAGAGCGCGATGGCCTTATCGGAAACAAAGGCGGGCAGGGCGTCGGCCGTGGTCTTGTTGTTGGCAAGGCCGCGCTTCTCGGCCTCAACGGGCCACTCGTCGGAGTAGCCGTCACCGGAGAACAGGATGCGCTGGTGGTCGGTCAGGACCTTCTTGCAGTACTCGAGCGCAGCGTCCTGGAACTCATCCTCGGGCGTACCCTCAAGCGCGTCGGCGAAGGACTTGAGCGACTTGGCCACGGCGGCATCGAGCACCAGGTTGGAGTCGGAGACGTTCTGCTCGGAGCCGCAGGCACGGAACTCGAACTTGTTGCCGGTGAAGGCAAACGGGGAGGTGCGGTTGCGGTCGGTGTTGTCCTGCATCAGCTTGGGCAGGGTATCGGCGCCCAGGTCGAGCACGCCGCGCGTGGCATGGACGGAAGCCTTGCCATCGATGATCTTCTCGACGACCTCGGTAAGCTGGTCGCCCAGGAAGATGGACATAATCGCCGGAGGAGCCTCGTTGGCGCCCAGACGATGGTCGTTGCCGGCCGAGGCAACGGAGGCACGCAGGAGCTCCTGATAGTTATCGACGGCCTCGATCACCGCGGTGAGGAAGACGATGAACTGCAGGTTGTCGAGCGGGGTGTCGCCCGGATCGAGCAGATTCTCGGACTCGGTGCCAAGCGACCAGTTGTTGTGCTTGCCCGAACCGTTGATGCCCTCGAAGGGCTTCTCGTGCAGCAGGCAGACCAAGTCGTGGCGGGAGGCGATGAGCTTCATCTTCTCCATCATGACCAGATTCTGGTCGATGGCCTCGTTGACTTCGCCATAGACGGGGGCGAGCTCATGCTGGCAGGGAGCAACCTCGTTGTGCTTGGTCTTGGCGGGAATGCCAAGCGCCCACAGCTCATCGTCCAGATCCTTCATATAGGCCGAGACGGTGGGGCGGATAGCGCCAAAGTAGTGCTCCTCGAGCTCCTGGCCCTTGCAGGGAGCGGCACCAAAGAGGGTGCGGCCGGTGATGACCAGGTCCTTGCGCTTGCGATAGGCGTCCTTCTTGATCAGGAAGTACTCCTGCTCGTCGCCCACGGAAGGAACGACCTTCTTGGGGGTCTTACCGAACAGCGCCAAAACGCGCTTGGACTCACGCGAGAGCGCGGTCATGGAACGCAGCAGCGGGGTCTTCTTGTCCAGGGCCTCGCCCGTGTAGGAGCAGAAAGCCGTGGGGATGCACAGGACATCGTCCTTGATAAAGGCGGGGCTGGTGGGATCCCAGGCGGTGTAGCCACGGGCCTCGAAGGTGGCGCGCAGGCCGCCGTTGGGGAAGCTCGAGGCATCGGGCTCGCCCTGGATGAGGTTCTTGCCCGTAAACTTGGTAATGGCGGTGCCGTCGTGGTTGGGCTCCAGGAAGCTGTCGTGCTTCTCGGAAGTAATGCCCGAAAGCGGCTGGAACCAGTGCGCATAGTGCGTCGCGCCCTTGGAGATGGCCCAGACCTTCATGGCATGGGCAACGGCGTTGGCCACATCCAGGTCGAGCGGCTCACCGCCCTCGAGGGTTGCAGCAAGGCGCTTCCAAATGTCCTTGGGGAGGTAGTCCTTCATGACTTCCTCAGAGAACACCATGGTCCCGAAGCGGTCAGTAAGTTCGGCCATACGGAACTCCCTTCGTATCGGCACCGCGTGAGAAGCGGTGTTGATTACTAACGAACGAGTCATAGATTAGGCTCGTCGTGTTTCCGCAACATTACCGTTATGTTGCTGTCACGAAACCAATCAATGAGGTTACCCTATCGAGGCGGCGTTGCCACCCTCAACAGCCAATCAACTGCATAAATTGCAGACCTCTCCGCATGGTTTAAGGGTAGTCAATTGGGAACGGGGCTCTATTAACTGGTATTTCGCATCAGATACCATTCAATATAGCCCCATCCTACATTGACCGCTCTGTTATAGGAAATGCCGATAGCAAGGCATCTTTGATTGGTATCCCCAAATAGCGAGTGAAACTCCACCGTGGCACAGTGGTGCAGTAGAATCCTTACAACACATCACACTATTACGTATCTAGAGGAGCACGATATGCGCGTCGACGAGGTTTTTAAGCAGGCAGCATCCCAGGGCACCGCGCCCGTTTCGTTTGAGATGTTCCCGCCCAAGGGCGAGCTGACCCTCGACACGGCTCGCGAGGTGGCAGGCAATCTGTGCAAGCTTTCGCCGAGCTTTGTCTCGGTCACCTGCTCGGCCGGCGGCTCGGGCAACGGTGCCACCACCGCCCCCATCGCGCATATGATTACGAGCGAATTCGATACACCCTCGGTGGCACACCTCACCTGTGTGGGCCGCTCGCACGCCGATATCGCCGCCAAGGTCGACGAATACCGCTCCGCCGGCGTAGAAAATGTGCTGGCCCTGCGCGGTGATCTTCCCGCTGGCGCGACCGAGGACGACAAGCCCGCCTCCGACTACGCCTACGCCCGTGACCTCATCCCCGAGCTCGTCGACGCCGGCTTTTGCGTGGGCGCCGCAGCCTACCCCGAGGGCCACATTGCCTGCGAGGATCTCAACCTCTCGGTCGAATACCTCAAGCAAAAACAGGACGCCGGCGCGAGCTTCTTTGTGACGCAGCTCTTTTTTGACAACGAGTGCTTCTACCGTTTTCGCGAGCTTGCCGACAAGGCCGGCATCACCGTGCCCATTACCGCGGGCATCATGCCGTTTATGGGCAAGTCGCAGATCAGCCGCATGGTCTTTATGTGCGGCGCGTCGCTGCCCTCCCCCGTCATCAAGATTCTCGCCAAGTACGAGAACGACCCCGAGAGCCTGCAGGCGGCCGGTGTAGATTATGCCGCCCGCCAGCTTTGCGACCTTAAGGAGCACGGTGCCGACGGTCTGCACCTGTACACTATGAACCGTCCTGCAATCGCCGCGACCATTATGGAGCGCCTAGGGTAATGGAAAAACCGCACGTCGATACAACCGTTGTTGAAGTGCCGGCCGACCTTGCGTCGCCGGCGCTTTACCGTATCGACGCTGCTCACCACCCTCGTGTCGACCGTGCCGAGATGCTGCGGTATCTGGGTTACGGCGGCCAGCAGATTGAGCCCGAGCTGTCACGACGAATTGAGCTTGTGGTCGAGCGCCTAGAGCTGGATATCGAGCCCCGCGGCGTGCGACGCATGTTTGCCGTCGATGCCACGGGCGTTGACGAGCAGGGCGAGCCCTGCATCCGCTTGGTTGGCACCAATGTTGAGCTGCGGGGTCGTGATATCTATCGACATCTCAAAGACGCCCGCTTTGCCGCACTCATGGCATGCACCCTCGGCATGGACGCCGAGCGTCGTCTGCGCACCACGGGAGCCCAGCAGCCCCTGGAGGGAGCCGTGCTCGACGCCGCATGCTCTGCCTATGTAGAAGCCGCCGTCGAGCAGATGGACCAGCAGGTCAAGGCTGCGGCCGCCGCACACGGACTCGCCGGTAACTGGCGCTTCAGTCCCGGCTACGGCGACTGCCCGCTCTCGGCCCAGCGCTCGATCGTCAATACGCTCAACGCCACGCGGCTCATCGGCCTGACCGTCACGCCCACCAGCCTGCTTATGCCCACCAAAAGCGTGACCGCGGTGATCGGTCTGTTTGACGGCGAGGTCCACGATGCCCAGAGCCGCCCCACCTGCAATATCTGCCGCATGCGCGAGCACTGCCGCTTCCGCGCCGCCCACACCACCTGCTATTCCAGCCATTAGGAGCCCTCGATGTTTACTCCGCTTATCACTCATGATCTGGACGGTACCGCGCTGGCAGCGCCCGTCAATGCCGCACGCTGCAACGGCGCTGCATACAAGACACGCACGATCGACGACCTGCGCATTAAGGACGATCGCCTGCGTGCGGCCATCGATGGCACGGGACACCTGCTGTTCGACGGCGGCATGGGCACCATGCTGCAGGCGGCCGGCATGAAAGCCGGCGCTCTGCCCGAGCTGCTCAACTTTGAGGATCCCCAGGTCATTACCGATATTCAGCGCCAATACGTCGAGGCCGGCTGCGACGTGATCACCGCCAACACCTTTGGCGCCAACGCCCACAAGCTCGACGGCGCCGCCACCGTGGCAGGTGTCTTTACCGCCGCTGTCGCCTGCGCCCGCGCGGCCGGTGCCCACTACGTCGCCGGCGATATCGGCCCAATCGGCGCGCTGCTGCGCCCCCTGGGCACCCTCAGCTTTGACGAGGCCTACGACCTCTTTGCCGAGGAAGTGCGCGCCGGCGTCGATGCGGGCGTGGACCTCTTTATTATCGAAACCATGACCGACCTTGCCGAGATCAAGGCGGCCGTCCTCGCCTGCCGCGAGAACTCCGACCTGCCCGTCTTTGCCACCATGACCTTTGAGGAAGACGGTCGCACGTTCCTGGGTACGAGTCCCGAGGTGGCCGCCGTCACGCTCGACGCCATCGGCGCCGACGTTTTAGGCATCAACTGCAGCCAGGGCCCGGCCGAGCTCCGAGGACTCGCCGCGCGTATGCTCACCGTTACCGACAAGCCCGTTATGGTGCAGGCCAATGCGGGACTGCCCCGCGTGGACGATGACGGCAATACCGTCTTTGACATCCAGGCACCCGAATACGCCGAGGCCGTCGCCGGCATGATCGCCGACGGTGTGAGCGTCGTGGGCGGTTGCTGCGGCACCACGCCGGCGCACATGGCGGCCTTGCGCACGCTTATCGACAACCACACACCCAGCCCGCGCCGCCGCAAGCCCAGCATGTCGGTCACGAGCGCCCAAACGGTCGTGGACCTTCCCTGCGACGGCCACAAGATCGCCGTCATCGGCGAGCGCATCAACCCCACCGGCAAAAAGCGCCTGCAGCAGGCCCTGCGCGACGGCGACCTGGACTACGTCGTGAGCCAGGGCATCAGCCAGCAGGAACAGGGCGCCGACATCCTGGACGTCAACGTGGGCCTGCCCGAGATCGACGAGGTCAAGATCATCCAACAGGCCACCGAGCAGCTCCAGGGCTCCACGCTGCTGCCGCTGCAGATCGACTCCACCGATCCCGCCGCTGTCGAGGCCGCCGTGCGCCGCTACGCCGGCAAGCCCATCATCAACTCGGTCAATGGCAAGCAGCAGATCATGGATGAGATCTTTCCGCTGGTCGCCCACTACGGCACCAACGTCGTCGGCCTCACACTCGACGAAGGCGGCATCCCCGATACTGCCGAGGCTCGCTTCGCCATCGCCGAGCGCATCGTGGCCGAGGCTGCCCGGTACGGCATCGGCCCGGACCGCATCCTCCTCGACTGCCTGGTCCTACCAGCGCGAGGCCGTGCTGATCCTGCGCGCCATGTCCCTGTGCATGGAGCGCCTGGGCGTCAAATGGGCGCTCGGCGTGTCCAACATCAGCTTTGGTCTGCCCGCCCGCCCGCTGCTGGGCTCGGTCTTTTTGGCTGCCGCCTTCGGCGCGGGCCTGGACGCCCCCATCATGAACCCGGGTTCCAAGCGCTTTATGGATACCGTCTACAGCTATCGCGTCCTGAGCGTTGAGGACGAGGGCTCGACCGGATACATCGAGCGCTACGCCGGCTGGACCGATCCGTATAAGATCGCCGCAAACCCGGCAGCAGCTCAGGCCACATCGAGTGATGCCGCGCCTGCTGCAAGCGCCCCCGGCACCGACGGCAACGACGACCCGATTCGACGCATGGTCGTCTCGGGCCGCAAAGGCGAGATCGCTGCCGAGACCGAGCGCCTGCTGGCCGACCACGACGCCATGGACCTCATCAACAATCACTTTATCCCCGCCCTCGACGAGGTGGGCGTCCTCTTTGACCAGGGCAAGTTCTTCTTGCCGCAGCTCATGGCCTCGGCCGAGGCCGCGCGCGTGGGCTTCGACACCATCAAGCGCCTGATGCCCGCCGGCGAGATTGCCGACAAGGGCAAAATCTGCGTGGCCACCGTCAAGGGCGACATCCACGATATTGGCAAGAACATCGTCAAAATGCTGCTCGACAACTACGGCTACACCGTCTTTGACCTGGGTCGCGACGTCGATCCGCAGGAAGTGCTCAAGACCGTCAAGGAGCGCGACATTAAGCTCGTCGGCCTCTCGGCGCTTATGACCACCACCGTCGTCGCCATGGAGGAGACCATCAAGCTGCTCCATGCCGAGGTTCCGGGCGTCAAGATCATCGTGGGCGGCGCCGTGCTCACCCCCGAATACGCCAAGCAGATCGGCGCGGACTACTACGCCAAGGACGCCGCCGAAAGCGCTCGCATCGCCGAAGAGGTCTTTGGGCAGTAACACAACGGAAACAACCGAGCACCAAAACGTGCCGCACGCGCCACTTGCCACGTGCGGCACGTTAGAATAGAAAAGACTATGCTCGTTTTGGCAGATAGGAGCGCAAGGATGGCGATCACGCCCGCAGAAATCGCGGAAACCCGCGGCATGGTTGAGGAACAGAACCTCGACATCAGGACCATCACCATGGGTGTTTCGCTCATGGGTTGCGGTGACGAGAACCTCGACCGCATGTGCACGAAGATCTACGACCACGTGACGCACACGGCTGAGCACTTGGTCGAGACCGCCGAGAACCTCGAGCGCGAGTACGGTATCCCCATTGTCAACAAGCGCGTTTCCGTCACCCCGGTGGCGCAGATCGCCGCGTGCTGCAAGGATGAGGACCTCACCCCCATCGCGCATGCCCTCGACCGCGCGGCCGAGACGCTCGGCATCGATTACCTGGGCGGTTTCTCCGCACTCGTCCAGAAGGGCATCGGCGACGCCGACCGCCGCGTCATCCAGTCCATCCCCCAGGCGCTTGCCACCACCAGCCGCGTCTGCTCCAGCGTCAACGTCGCCAGCCTGCGTGCCGGCATCAACATGGACGCCGTGCTCATGGCCGCCCAGACCATCATCGATGCCGCTAAACTCACGGCCGACCAGGATTCCGTCGGCGCTTCCAAGTTTGTCTGCTTTGCCAACATGGTCGAGGACTCCCCGTTTATGGCGGGCGCCGTCCACGGCGGTGGCGAGGCCGACGCCGTCATCAACGTAGGCGTCTCGGGCCCCGGTGTTATGGCCGCAGCCCTGGAGACGCTGCCCGATTCCGCCTCGATGATGGAAGTCGCCGAAAAGATTAAGCAGACCGCCTTTAAGATCACCCGCGCCGGCGAGCTCATGAGCCGCGAGGCCGCCCATCGCCTGGGGGTCGAGAAGGGCATTGTCGACCTGTCGCTGGCTCCCACGCCCGCCATCGGCGACTCCGTCGCGCGTATCCTCGAGATCATCGGCGTGGGCACCTGCGGTGGCCCCGGCACGACCTGCGCGCTCGCCATGCTCAACGATGCCGTCAAGAAGGGCGGCGTCATGGCCAGTTCCAGCGTGGGCGGTCTCTCTGGCGCCTTTATCCCCGTGTCCGAGGACGCCGGCATGATCGCTGCCGTCGAGGCCGGCGCACTTTCGCTCGAGAAGCTCGAGGCCATGACCTGCGTGTGCTCCGTTGGCCTGGACATGATTGCCATCCCCGGCGACACCCCGGTTGAGACCATCGCCGGCATCATCGCCGACGAGATGGCCATCGGCGTCATCAACAACAAGACCACGGCCGTCCGCGTGATTCCCGCCATTGGCAAGGGCGTGGGCGACTGCGTCGAGTACGGCGGCCTGTTCGGCCGTGCGCCCATCATGCCGGTGAACCCCAACGCCGGCACCGTGCTTGCCCACCGCGGTGGACGCTTCCCGGCGCCGCTGAACTCGCTGAAGAACTAGCTGAGGGGTTCGGGCGAGGAGTCCCGAGGAGGGCAAATATATAAGGTCGCCTGCTCGGACAGTCCTGACTCGCACGGAGAGCACATTAAGTGCTCTCCGGCTCGTGCGGAACTCGCGATCGACCTTATATATTTGCCCTCCCCGGGGCTCCCGCACAACGGGACCTCGGTTGGATTCTATCCCGGTTGCAGTCGCTTCGCTCCTGCACCAGATGGTCGATACGGCGGTTTGGCATTGGAACGGTTCTTTTTCTGATATATGCTGGTTGCGGCTCTTCTTTTGGGGGAGTCGCTTTTTTGTTGCTAGGAGGTTGGCCCGTGGTTGATGGGGAGATTCGTTCTGAGCTGCTTGCTGCGGATTGGAATGGCGAATGGATGCGTCTGCAGGCCGCTCGGCATCGGGCTGATGATTCTTTTGAATGGGATAAGCGGGCTCGGCATTTTCGGCCGTTGGAGACTGCCCCTTATGCTCGGGATTTTATAAAGCTGTTGGCGCTTGAGCCCGGCGAGTCGGTGCTCGATATGGGGTGTGGGGCTGGGTCGATTGCTATTCCGCTTGCTCAGGCTGGGCATTCCGTGATTGCTGCCGACTTCTCTCCTGCCATGTTGGGCACGCTTGATGCCGGCATTGAGTATTACGGGCTCGAAGATCTTATTACGCCGCTTGAGCTTGCTTGGGATGATGATTGGGATTTGGTTGGACCGGTCGCGAAAGCGGTGGATGTTGCCTTTGCCAGTCGCTCTGTCACCACGACCAACCTAAAAGGCGCGCTTGCCAAGCTCGACCGCACGGCTCGCCGGCGTTGTGCTGTCACGATGGTCGCCAACTCCAGCCCGCGCTACGACCTGCACGTGATGAACGCAATCGGCGCCTCGGTTACCTGCAGTAATGGCTTTGTGTACGCCTTCAACATCCTCATTCAGATGGGTGCGTTGCCGCAGGTTACGTACTTTGAATCGCCTCGTCGCGATACCTTCGATAGCCTTGAGGCAGGTGTGGCAGACTTCTCCCGTATGCTTGAGCATGGCAACGAGGATAAGGTCGACCGTCTGCGCGACTACATCGCCCAGCACATGATCGAGAATCCCCATGCCGGTGAGCCGGGCTCCAAGGGCGTGCCGCAGGGGCGCTATATGCTCGATCATGTCCGCAAGGTTCGTTGGGCGTTTATTGCATGGGAGCCGGTCTCTGCGCCCAGCTCATAGCCTGTTCGCAGCCCGCACCGCCCACTCACTCGGCATCCGCATTCTTTTTGAACTGGGCAAACGCGCTCCACACCACGCCGTTCCTGCGCTATCGTGGGACAGCTCACGTAGATTAAGGCCCCGTCGCGGGGCGCCCCATACATAGAAAGCGAGAACCCATGGCACTGACAGGAGCCCAGGTCAAGCAGCTTCGCAGCATGGCCCATCACCTCAACCCCGCCATCATCATCGGCAAGTCCGACGTCAACGAGGGCACCGTCGAGCAGACGGTCGCCTACCTGGAGAAGCACGAGCTCGTTAAGTGCTCCGTGCTCGATGGCTCCAGCCTTTCCGCCCGCGAAGCCGCCGAGGAGCTCGCCGAGCGTTGCCACGCCGAGGTCGTCCAGGTCATCGGCCGCAAGTTCTCACTGTATCGCGAGTCCTCGCGCAAGGACATCGAGAAGATCAAGCTCGTCTAAGAGCCAATGATCCGGCGATCCAACACATAGCAAGCTTACGGGTGCCCAAGTACTTCGGGCGCCCGTTTTTTATCGCTCGACCAGCACGCGATTGAGCCGCCCCTCCACCAAGCGCTCGTATAGACGCCGCGTCTCGGGCTCGGGCACGCCATTGACCTGCTCCCTCAGGTGGTGCATATGCCCGCTGTACAGCTCGACGATATCGCGCCGCCGCCCCGCCGCACTGTAGACGCGCATGGCGCAGCGCACCATATCCTCACGCGCCGTTTCCTGTCGAAGCCCCGACTCCGCCAGCCAAATCGCCGACTGCAGATCGTTTTCTTCTAGAGCGGCATTTGCTCCCTTAATCATGCAATCGATGTACTTTGACTGCATAATGCGCCGCATGCGCAAAAAGTAGGTGGGATTACAGCCATTGGGAACATACAGCGGTCCGGCATAAAGCTGCTCAATCTTAAGGCACAGCTCAACTAAATGGGGCCCGCGCGCACCCGTGCGATTTCCCAAAACCTCGCGGCTTATCTGGTCAAACAGCCGTACATCGGTCTTGACGTAGTCGCCGTTGAGCCCAATGCATTCATTTTGGATGAGCACGCACGACTTGCCATCCGGCGTCGGTCCCAAAGCCGACCGCAAGCGCGATATCGTCGAGTACAGGTTGTTGCGGGCGCTATTGAACTCGGCATGGGGCCACAGCTCCATGGCCAGCGTCTCACGATCGACGAGCGCATCCATGCCCAGCGCAAGCCGCTCGGCAAGCGTCGCCGCCTTCTTGCGGCGCCACATTTTGTCCGTGATGGGAAACCCGTCGCGCTCGGCGCGAAACGCACCAAACATGCGAATCTCGATATGGTCGATGGTATCAACGGCTTCAACCTCGCCGGCCTGGAATAGGCGCTCGCCCTCCCCTTCCAAATCGTCGCGCAGCGAGTACCGCGACAGCTCGCGCACGGGAAGCTTCTTGCGTATCCTGGCCGCCGGCTCGCCCAGACAATGCATGGCAAGGCGCGCAAAGAGCCGATACGATGGCTCTAGAATCCCCGCACGATTCATGGACATCCAGGCCGCAAGATCGCTGTCTCGGCCCGCACAGGCCAAATGCAGCGCCACCATCCAGGCTTCTGCGCCACCAACCTGCGTCTGGCTTATATCGAGTAGCTCCGCTTCCTCGCGTACCGAAACCATCGAGGTGTTACGCAGATATGCCGCGCGCTCCAGCAGCAATGCGTTATCGCGCATGTACCCAATCGACTCCTCGGCAAGTTTGAGCACTTGGACCGCACGGAACTTTGCATTAACCGGCCGTCCCTCTGCCAGCGACTGCCAGCCTTCTAGCAACAGGCCAAACAGCTGAATCTGGTTGTCGCGCATGCGCACGGCAAAACGATCGAGCTCGTTGAACGCCGCGTCGTCGGTTACCGGCAAGCCGGAAAGGAGCCGCCGTGCCGCCAACACCATGCGCACCCAGATAGCCATCGCCTTAAGCCCACGTACGTCGAGCGCCTCCCGCACCACCGTCATCTCGTCGTCGCGCTCGTCGGTTCCCGCAAACGACCCGTCAAAGAGCTCCACCAGCATACTATCGGCCCGTATAACAATCCCCGCGATGTCGAGCTCGCAGTCGTAGGCCTTGCTCGTTTTGAGCTGCTGTAGAACGCCGCCGTCATCTCCCCGTTCGGTCAGGCATCGCTTGACCTCGATATGCGCGGACAGCATGTCGAGTGCGGTGTGGGACGTCTCTATTTCTGGCACGGCCAGGTTCGTAGGAAGCCCAAGCCCGTTGTCCCCATAGCAAACAGCCGTCAGTGTCTGGGCCACCCTCCATGAAACAGGGTCTATTTCGCAGGCCGCCCGTTCGCCCCCGCGCTCGATGACCGATGCCATATAGCGAGCGAGCTTTGTATTGGACACGCTGACCGCTGCCAGATATACGCCAAGCGCCTCGGCAGGCGTTGGCTCTGGAGCCGGATCGTCGGCATCGATCGTGCCCAGCACTGCTCGGCAGATATCGGCCCCGTGCCCCGTCAGAGCAAGATCGACCCCATACTGACCAGCAAGTTCAAGGACCGCTTCACGGTCCAAAAAGGCGTCCGCCAGGCCCATCGCCGCATCGCATCGGCCCGCCTTAAGCAAAATCCGGGCCGCCCTCGGAACAAGTTCGGGGCGAACCTCGGCCACCAACTTACGCAAGCGCAAGCGTCCGTTATCCTCCGTGCCCAGACACGTAAAACTCCGCTCGGCGGGATCCAAACCAAAGATCGGGTAGTCGCGTACAAAGTAGGACTGGTCGACCATCGACAGCCTCACCCCGCAAGCCTCGAGTTCTGCGATATTGCCCTCGCCCATCAAAACCATGAGACATGCCACGCAAAACAGCGCATTATTGTCGAGCGAAGCCAGATCGACAAGTGCCGCGCCATATACGTTGACAATCTCGTTTTCGAGCAGACCGGCTACGTCACCTTGGCCATACAGACCCGTCTGCAATGCCGAGACGAGCTCGGGCACGCCCTGCGTGAGCTGATAGAAGTCGAGCGATGTGCTGATCGAAAACGCCGATGCCCACGCCGAATACTCATAGGCATGCACCTTGAGCATCTGCGCATTGATCTTAACCGAATCGCCCAGCCCATGAATCAGCTGACGATTTGAAGGACGGCAGGAGATAAAGACCCCAACCCCCATAGCGCGCAGGCCGCGAATCCTGTCGATGAGGTCTTCGGTATCGTGCTGATCGAGGTTTGGCACATTATCAATCGCGATAAGGGAGTGCGGTTTGTCTTTGAGTTCTTCGGTAACCACCTCGAGCTGCATAAACACCTCGCGCCCAATGGCGCGATCGGCCTCGATAATCCGCACGGGGCCTCGCGTTGGGTCGCATTTAACCTCATGGGTGTACTGCAGCAGCACCGAGGTCTTCCCAAACCCGTCGGGCGCATAAAGAACCACGATGCCGGCCTTTCGGCCCTTGGCGATAAGCTCATTCATCAAGCGTTCGCGTCGCACCATATAGCCTCCGCCCAGCGGCATCAGCTCGAGGTCGTCTATACCGCTCAAATCGTTTACCATGCCCGCTCCTCAACTCGACCGTATGGACACTGTAGCCGCAAGACCATACAAGCCGCGCTATGAATAGAGCGACCTTGTGTTTTAGGTTGTCTTTTGGTACGCAAGCGGCAAGTTTTTGTACAGCGAGGGCCGATTGTTATTAATCCCCCGACTAATCGGTCTTTAAGCAGGTAAATGAGCTTGTCAGCTTGTCCCATCTAAGCGGCAGTGTAACGCAGATGAACAAGGTTCAGCCATGTCATTCAACTCGCCTAGCACCCGCTACCGTCTACGACCTTCTAGTGGCATTTTTGCATAGAATCTGGTATAGAATGAATCAAGCTGTTGGACATCCGGCATTCGTCAAGCTTGCGGCAAGTTTTTGGTCAAGTGGGCAAAAAGGGATAGCAAAAAGGCCCCCGCAAAGCGGAGGCCTTAGGCAAGGCTATGTCGAGCTGCAGGATTCGCGCTACTCGCAGAGCGAAAGGGCGGCCTCGTCGGCAACGACAACGCAGTTGGTGTGCAGCTGCAGGATCGAAGCCGGGCACTCGGGCGTAACCGGGCCATAGCACATGTCATGCACGGCCTGAGCCTTGGCCTCGCCGTTGGCGACGACCAGGATCATGCGGGCATACATAATGGTCTGGGTACCCATGGTGTAGGCCTGACGGGGAACATCGTCGATGCTGTCGAACAGGCGGCTGTTGGCCTGAATGGTGCTCTCGGTGAGGTCGACGCAGTGCGTGCCCTTGGAGAAGTGGTCATCGGGCTCGTTGAAGCCGATGTGGCCGTTGTTGCCAATGCCGAGCAGCTGCAGATCCGGGTAACCGGCGTCGGCGACAATCTTGTCGTACTCAGAGCAGGCAGCGGCGGCGTCGGGGTTGGAACCGTCGGGCACATGCGTGTTGTTCAGGTCGATGTTGATGTGATCGAAGAAGTTCTCACGCATGAAGTAGTGATAGCTCTGGGGATCGTCGTGCGAAAGGCCGCGATACTCGTCCAGGTTGTAGGTGCTGACCTCGGCAAAGTCGACGTCGCCCTTCTCGTACCAAGCAGCGAGCTGCTTGTAGGCACCGATCGGGGTGGAGCCGGTGGCAAGGCCCAGCACACAGTCGGGCTTGAGGATAACCTGCGCCGAGATGATATTGGCGGCCTTGCGGCTCATATCCTCGTAGTCTTTAGCTTTAATGATCTTCATTACGCGTCCTTTCTCGTACAAGAGAGGCAAGGCTCCCTTACAAGCACTTGCCCGCGGCCCGCGTCGGCCGCAACCAACGTGTGCGGCCACCAGGGCGAGGTCGCGTAATGTATGTGTCTCGTGTCTAGCCGCGTCGAGGCCCCTGCCCGTCCACGGTGACCCGAAGCTGTTTAGCTTCGGACAAAACCCATCTTGCCACGGAGGGCGTCCTCTTTCAAGGGCGCCCTCCGTAAACGTGTTTGAATTGTAGGCTAATGGCCACGCGCACTTGCTAGCGCTCGCGAGCAACGATGAGCTGGTCCATCTCTTCGACATGCACGCCAACGGAGCCCTTGATGCTCGAGAACTCAACGGAGTTGCACACCAAGATGGGAACCGTCACATCGTAGCCCTCGGCAGCAATTGCCTCGCGATCGAACTCAATGAGTACATCGCCCTTATGGACGATGTCACCCACTTGCGCATGTACGGTAAAGTGCTTGCCCTCGAGCTGAACAGTGTCCAAACCAACGTGGATGAGCACGTCCAAGCCATCGACCGTGTTAAGCGCAACAGCGTGTCCCGTGGGAAAAATGGCCTCGACCTTGGCATCAGCCGGCGCAATCACACGCGTTCCGGTGGGCTGAATCGCCACGCCTTGGCCCAAAAGGCCGGTGGCAAACGTCTGGTCGTTTACCTCGGAAAGCGGAATGACGTCGCCCGAGATGGGAGCATCCAGCGTAAGGACTCGACCACGCATACCAAAAGACCTTAGGACTTTAGTGAACATGCTCCCCCTCGGACATACCGATCAACCAAAATAACCTTAACAGTTTACCACTTGGCACCCGTTTTTGACCATTAGGGAAGTTCGCGCTTGACAACCTCAACGATGTCGTCGACAACGCGCTGGGTCAGCTCGTGCGTCTCGGCCTCGGCCATCACGCGGACCAGCGGCTCGGTGCCGCTCGGGCGCACGATAAGCTTGCCGCCGCCCGCAAGCGCGAACTCCACCACATCGGCCGCAGGAAGCGTCCTTCCTTCGCCTTTCCTCCCGCCGACGACCGG
>CALLST010000047.1:0-2372 GCA_938011875.1 uncultured Collinsella sp.
TGGGACTCACGAACGTCGCCCCAAACTGGCCCTTCTCGGCATTGCAGACCGGGAACTCGGCATCGGGCGTAAACAAAAAGTCGGGGTCTGCGTGGTTCTCCAGATAATGGTGAACGTCGGACATGCCCACTTCCTCATCGCAGCCCAGCAGCGCGCGGAAGGTATAGCGCGGCACAATGCCGTGTTTGAGCAGATAAGCGCCAGCGTAGAGCGACAGCACCGCCGGGCCCTTGTCGTCGATCACGCCGCGGCCGAGCAGCCAGCCCTCGCGACGCTCCATCGCGAACGGATCGGTGTTCCAGCCAGGGCCGGCGGGAACCACGTCCACGTGGCAGATAGTCGCGAGCTGCTTGTCGCCGCGACCCGGGATATCGGCGATTCCCACATAGCCCCCGTCGTCGCTCGTGTGATTGCCGAGCTTTTGCGCAATGCCGAGCGCGCAATCGAGCGCGTCACGGACCGGGCGGCCAAACGGCGCACCGGGCTCCGCATCGGCAGCAACGGCCACGGACGGATAGCTCACCAGTTGTTCGATATCGGCAACGACATCCTCCCAGACCTCGTCGACATACTCGGCAACGCTCTGCTCCACCTGATTCATGAACGACCTCCTTACCAATGAGCGACGGGTACGCCCGCCCCTCACATTATGTCTATTAGATAGCGAAAAGTTTAGCAAGCTCGGCCACCGAGTGCACCACCGCATCGGCGCCCGCGGCCTCGTGCTCCCCCGGCGCTGCCGCGCCCGAATAGATGCCGATGCACGGCACGCCCATCGCGTGCGCGCCCTCCACATCGTTAAAGCGATCGCCGATCATCACGGCATCGTCGGCCGTCGCGCCGAGCGCCGCCAGGGCATCGCGAACCGAATCGGCCTTGGTCTCGCGTCCCTGCGGCGGATTCATGCCAACCACAGCTTCGACCTGGCAAAGCCCCAGCTCATGAACCATATCGATGCACTTCGCCTCCATGCGAGACGTCGCCACGGCCATACGATAGCAACGGTCGACCAACCCATCCAGAAACTCGGGGACCCCCTCGAACTCGGTATCCTCCTCCGGTCCCAGCTCATCAAAAAAAGCACGGTACTCGTCGGCCACCACAAGCGACTCCTCGCGGGAAAAGCCGTAAAAGTCGTGAAAGCTCTTCCACAGGGGCGGCCCGATCATGCGACGCAGATCACCCATCTGCGCCTCCGAAAACCCGCGCGCAGCCAGCGTCTTGCGCGTCGAGGTCATCACCGCCCGGCCCGTATCTGCCACCGTGCCGTCAAAATCGAACAGCACAACCGGCCGCTCGCAAAGTTGCAATGCCGCCATCGGCACCCTTCTTCCCCAGTTGATGATTTCCACACCACCGCTTCAAACTGTTGACTATTCAACAATTGAACCTAGCAATGTGGAATGACTCTACTATACTTGTCGCACTTTGCTCTCAGAAGGCGGCGCGCAAGCGCCCCAACGAAAGGTGCAATTATGTCTTTTGCCATCATAACCGACTCCACGTCGGACATCTCCCCCGCCCGCGCCCAAGAGCTCGGCATTTACGTGATTCCGCTGCATGTGATTATCGAGGGCGAGGACCTGCTCGACCAGGTGCAGATTACCGCCGAGGAGTACGTCGCCCGCATGGCCGGCTCCGAGCAGCTGCCGCACACCTCGCAGCCGAGCGCCGGCGAGTTCAAGGCACTCTTTGACCGCGTGCTCGCCGACGGCCATGATAGTGCCATCTTTATCTCGCTGTGCAGCGAGTGGTCTGCCTGCTACGCCAACGCGTGCCAGGTCGCCGATACCCACGAGCTCGACGTGCGCTGCATCGACTCGCGCACCGGCTCGGCTGCCGAGGGCCTGCTGGTGGAGTACGCGCTGGCCATGCGCGAGGACGGCCGCAGCCTGGACGAGACCGAGGCGCAGATCCGCGCGACGCTGCCCGACGCCCACCTGCTGCTGATTCCCCGCACACTCGAGAACCTCGTTAAGAACGGCCGCGCGCCCAAGCTCGCCGGCCAGCTCACGCAGATGCTCAACATTCGCCTGGCCGTTTCGCCGGAGTGGAAATCGGGCGAGATCAAGGCCGTCAAAAAGGGCCGCGGCGCCAAGCGCATCGTTGCCAACACCATGACCGATTGCCTCGCATTTTTGGCAGAACACCCGGGTTCAAGCGTACGCGTGCTCACAACCGGTGCCGCTGAGGAACAAGAGCTCGTCAACCAGGCGCTCGCGGGCCAGGACTACGTAGACGCCGGCACCGGCCCCATCGGCTGCACCATCGCCACCCACGTAGGCGTCGACGCCATCGCCATCAGCTACTGCCCCCGCTACCAGCCAACTCGCTAGGGACGTCCACATCAGTTGCGGTGAAATAGGGACTGT
>CALLST010000048.1:0-4772 GCA_938011875.1 uncultured Collinsella sp.
CCCGGAACCCCGCCCTGCATATCGTGCCTTGCGCGTCGATCCTTGCGCGTAAACCACCTTGCCGTACGCGGCACGCTCACGCAAACTTGCCCGGACTTGCCTTACGCCTTGCCCAGGGCGTCCTCGATGGCGTGGAAGGCGGGATCGTGGAGGGGACGCATGGCCTCGAGGGCCACGACACCTGCTGCCTCGGCAGCGCGGAAGACTTCCAGCGCCTGCGCTTCGGTGGCGCAGAAGGGTTTCTCGACGATGACGTGCTTGCCACCGGCGATGCAGGCAAGGGCCTGCTCGTAGTGAAGTGCGTTAGGGCTGCCGATATAGACGGCGTCGACGTCGGCGGCTACCGCAAGCTCATCGAGTGACGTAAAGTTTCGCTCACCACCGCGCTCGGCGGTAAAGGCAGTACCGCGATTGGCGTCGCGTGAAAGCGTGCCCACAAACGCGGCTTGGTCGTTGGCGTTGACGACTTGGATAAAGTCGTCGGTGATCATGGATGTGCCGATGGTCGCGATGCGCAGCATACGTCCCCCTTGCGTTGTTTGGTCTACAGGATGAGTGTAGCGCGTGGGGATATAAAGCTGCGCGAAAACGCTATTACAGGTCGCTCTCGTTAAAGCCGGTGTCGATATCGAGGTTACTGCCGTCGGCCGCCGTGGTGGCGAGCTCATCGCAGCGCTCGTTGAGCTCGTGGCCGGCATGTCCCTTAACCCAGATGAACTCCACCTTGTGCTTGCTTTTGGCGGCAAGCAGGCGCTCCCACAGGTCGCGGTTCTTGACGGGCTGCTTGTTGGCAGTTTTCCACCCGCGCTTTTTCCAGCCGTCGATCCAGTGTTTATTGAAAGCGTTGACGACGTACTGCGAATCGGAATGGACCTCGACCTCGCAGGGGCGGTTAAGTGCCTCGAGCGCCACGATGACCGCCATGAGCTCCATGCGGTTGTTGGTGGTCTTGGCGTAGCCGCGCGAAAGCTCGGAGGTGAAGGTCTTGCCGGCGGGGTTGGTGTATTTGAGCACGGCGCCGTAGCCGCCGCGTCCCGGATTTGATCGGGCCGAGCCGTCGGTATAGATGATGACCTTCACATGGTTCCTTTCGTTGGGTACGTTTCGTGTGAGTGACCATTGTAGCGCCATGCCTGCCGGGGGCTAGCAATTTACGATTTCTATCCCGTCTTCCGACAGTTAGTTGGCATGGATGATGCGGTTGAGCTCGTCGAGGTATTGCCGCAAGAGAGGAGAGGGCTTGCGCTCGTCGTGCATGATATATCCTACGTGCATCGTTGGGGCGTCTGCTAACGGGATCGATGCCATACCCCACTGCATTTCATTGGAAAGGACACCGGTCGACAGGGTGTAACCGTTCGACGTGATAAGTAAGTTAGTAAGTGTTCCGCGGTCCGAGATTCGTATGTTGCGGTCGCAAGGGATATAGCTAAAAGGTTCCTCGGCGTAATAGAAGGAGTTTGAGGTTCCCTGCTCAAAGCTGTAGCGCGTATAGGGCGTGAGGTCGGCAAGGGACAGCTGAGGGCGGCGTGCGAGCGGGTGGCGTTCGCTAACGAAGACGTGGACCGTCGCGTCGAAGAGGGGATGGAAGCTTGCGCGGGCATCGGCGAAGGCCTTCTGCAGAACGCGGGCGTTAAAGTCATCCAGGTACAGAATGCCGATATCGCTGCGAAACGCGCGGACGTCATCGATGATCTGCGATGTGGTGGTCTCGCGCATGATGAACTCGAACTTGCTGTCGCGGCAGCGCTCGACGACGTTGACAAAGGCCTTGACCGAAAAAGCGTAGTGCTGGGCCGAGACGGCAAGGCGCGCCTGGGGTGTGCCGCCGTCCTCGTAGCGTGCCTCGAGCATGTCGGCCTGCTCTACGACCTGGCGCGCATAGCCCAATAGCTCGGTGCCGTCGTTGGTGAGTGCAACACCGCGGCTAGAGCGCGTAAAGATTTCGATATGAAGTTCCTGTTCCAGGCTTTTGACGGCGTTGGAGATATTGGACTGTGCGGTATAGAGGCGCTGAGCTGCGGCGTTGATCGAACCGGACTCTGCCACGGCGATCAAAAAGCGAAGCTGCTGGAGGGTCATCGGCGCCCGTCCTTTCGATAGTTATCTATAAAACAGATAACAAGTTAGCGCTTTTAAGTGATTGACCGAGCAAAACAATGCTCGTACTATTCAAAACACACAAAGGCGGTAGGTAATTAAACCGACCACGGAACCGGGATGCGAAAGGAGGCCTGCATATGAATTGCTTACCAAGACGAATGCCGGGCTCCTGTTTGCGCCCGTCGGCGTGATCAGGAGACAGCGACTTACTTCTCTCTTTTTATTTACTTTTGTTCGATCAAGGAGATCATCATGAGCCAGTTCATCAACAACCCCGAGCACACCTTTGGTTTCGATACCCTGCAGCTGCACGTTGGCCAGGAGAGTGCCGATCCTGCATCCGACTCCCGTGCCGTGCCTATCTACCAGACCACGAGCTATGTGTTCCGCAACTCCCAGCACGCCGCCGACCGCTTTGGTCTTGCCGACGCCGGAAACATCTACGGCCGTCTGACCAACTCCACCCAGGGCGTCTTCGAGGATCGTATCGCCGCGCTCGAGGGTGGCGTGGCAGGTCTTGCCGTCGCCTCCGGTGCTGCTGCCATCACCTATACCCTGCAGGCTCTTGCCCAGGCCGGTGACCACGTGGTGGCTCAGAAGACCATCTACGGTGGCTCCTACAACCTGCTGGAGCATACGCTCTCCCAGTTTGGCGTCGAGACCACCTTCGTCGATGCCCACAACCTGGACGAGGTCGAGGGCGCCATCAAGGACAACACCACGGTCATCTATCTCGAGACGCTCGGCAACCCCAACTCCGACATCCCCAACATCGACGCCATCTCCGAGATCGCCAAGAAGCACGGTCTGCCGGTTGTCGTCGACAACACTTTCGGCACCCCGTATCTGTTCCGTCCGCTGGAGCATGGTGCCAACATCGTCGTCCACTCCGCAACCAAGTTCATCGGCGGCCACGGCACCTCGCTGGGCGGCGTGATCGTCGACGGCGGTAACTTCGATTGGAAGGCGAGCGGAAAGTACGCGCAGATCGCCGAGCCCAACCCCTCCTACCATGGCGTCTCGTTTGCCGAGGCTGCCGGTCCCGCCGCCTTCGCAACCTATGTCCGCGCCATCCTGCTGCGTGACGAGGGCGCCTGCATCAGCCCGTTCAACGCCTGGGTCCTGCTCCAGGGCACCGAGACTCTGTCGCTGCGCGTTGACCGTCATGTCGAGAACACCAAGAAGGTCGTTGAGTTCCTGACCGGTGACAGCCACGTCGCCAAGGTGAACCACCCGAGCCTGCCCGAGCATCCCGACCATGAGCTGTACCAGAAGTACTTCCCCAACGGCGGTGCCTCGATCTTTACCTTTGAGATTAAGGGTGGCCAGGAGGCAGCTTGGAAGTTCATTGATCATCTGCAGGTGTTCTCGCTGCTCGCCAACGTGGCCGACGTCAAGTCGCTCGTCGTGCACCCGGCTACCACCACGCACTCCCAGCTGTCTGCCGAGGAGCTCGCCGAGCAGAACATCACGCCCTCCACGATCCGTCTTTCCATCGGTACCGAGAATGCCGAGGATATCATTTGGGATCTGAAGCAGGCCTTCGCCGCGCTGGACGAGTAAGGCGACTTGTGCAAGGACCCCTTGCGACTCGATAGGTATAACTGTATAAAATGCCTGCTCAAGGCGCCTGTGCGAACAATGGTTGCACAGGCGCCTTTTTTGCATAGAGAGGGTGCAAAAACAGGGTTTTTGACACGCTTTATGCAATCGAGATGTGGAAAACTCCTGTTGAGAGGATGTGAGTTTTACGCAATTGACGTGCGCCTTTTAAGTAAAACCGCAGGTCGCGATTTGCTCGGGGTACTATGCAGCGCGATCGAATCACACGCAGCTCAAACGCAGCAAAAACGCACTACGGAGGTTTCCAGCTACATGAGGATTGATTCACGAAAACCGAAAGCCGCCGCCCTTTCCGCCGCTCTGACCGTGGCACTTTTGACGGGCGCCGGCGCAACTGATGCCCACGCGGCAACACTATCCGATACGGTCGGATCCACGCCGTCCGAGGCGACGCTGATGCAGCCCGTCGACTATCGCGGCGACGGCTTTGGCTCCATGCAGGAGTGGAACGCCTCGATGGAGGCCAAGCGCGATTCCCTGGAGATGCGCGCTCAGATCATCATGAACATGTACGGTGACTATGCCACCGATGACGAGCGCGCTGTGCTGCAGGGCTGTATCGATGGCGCGGGCAGCCTGTTGACGATGGGGGAGGTCGATGCGAAGTCGACCGAGCTCGATGAGCTGCGCACTGCGCTTGAGGATGCCAAGCGCGAAGCGCTCGAGGCTGCTGCCGCCGAGGCGGAGGCTGCCGAGGCCGCCCAGGCTTCGTACTACAACGCCGGTTACACTTCGTCCTACGCGTCTGCCGCGTCCTGCGCGAACGGATCGGGCCTGACGCGCTCTGCGGGTGTCAATAACTACAACGGGCGCCGCGAGACCTATTACAGCAGCAATGTGCTTTATCACTATCGCACGGGCGAATGGACTCAGGATTCTGAGGGCTTTTGGCGCGATTCCGACGGCTATTACGTTGTTGCCGCGGGCGATATGGCCCAGGGCTCGACCTTTACGGGCTCCAAGGGTGATTGCAAGGTCTATGTTTTTTTTTTTGATTCGGGTACCACCGAGTTCTACACCGGTTGGTAATTGTTCTGCATCACGGA
>CALLST010000049.1:0-2090 GCA_938011875.1 uncultured Collinsella sp.
GAAACATGATCGTGGTACGTATTTTAGAAAAGCTAATTTGGAGAACTGTTTGAATTCACTGGCAGCTTTATTATGTATCGAAATTGTCAGTTTGAAATGTTTTGGAGTTAAGCGTTTGACTCCAGTTAATCGATTGTTTCGTATACCTAACAAACAACTTTGCCGATCATTGCCGGGCCAAAATGGACAATGGGATTTGGTTATCGATTCTAAGGAGCTGAATGAAACATCAAATATGAGACCTGCAAATTTGATGATAGTGAAGAGCGTGAGCTAGCGATACTTTGGATCGCACAAAAAATAGATGGCGTAAGCGTGGGGGGTGTTCCTATAGTTTTGTCAACTGGGAAATGCTCTCCGTGCGACCGAATCGCGGCATGCTGACGCCAAGCCATTAGGCCGGTGGGCTTCAGTCTGCTCGGTGCGTTTCGGCTAGGCTGCGTAAGGCACCCTGTCTCGCATTACCGCGTAGATGACCTTCAGTCTCTTTCGCGCCAGCGCCTTGAGCGCCTTGCCGTGCGACATGCCCCGCTCCCGGCACCTGGTGTAGTAGTCGCCCCATCTCCCCTCTGTCCGGGTAAGGCAGTTACATGAGAATATGAGCAGGTTCTTCAGCCTCTTGTTGCCTTGGCGCGATGCCGTCACCGAGGAGATCGAGGTTCCCGACTGGCGGTTGCGCGGCGCCAAGCCGCAGTACGACGCGAGCCTGTCGTGACTGGGGAAGTCTTCGATGTCGATGGAGATCGCAAGCTCGGAAGCGGTTTTGGGCCCGATGCCCGGCACCGTCAGGAGGCATCGGTAGGTATCGTCGCCCTCGAGCAGGGCGGAGATCTCCGCCGTGATCGCCTCGATCTCCGCCGAGTTCTCGGATATCCTGCGCGCGAGCAGTTTCACCGCCCGGTCCTCGGCGGCGACGACCGACGCATCCGGCCTTGTCGAGGAGGTTGTCGAGCGGACGAGGGCCTCGATCTTACCGCGCGCCGCCCCACGCGTGAGCGCCGCCGCCCTGCGGGGCCCGGCGTCGTCTACCGACCAGGCCCCGCCGAGGGATGCCATGAGCCTCAGCTGGGGCCCGTCGGACAGGTCGACCAGCGCCTCGAAGGCGGGGCACGATTCCAGCAGGATGCTGCGCAGCCGGTTCTTATTCCTAGTGTTCTCGCAGGTCAGGAAGTTCCTCTGGGCGGCCAGCGCCCTCGCCGCCGCAATCGTCGGACCTGGGTCTCCGACCGGCAGGAGCGCGTCGGGGATGCCAAGCGCCGTCTTCGCGATGACCATCGCGTCTCGCTCGTCGGTCTTGGCGTCGCCGGCGAAGAGCCTGGCGGCCCCGTGCGCCGCGAGTCCCGGCAGGTACGCCGCCGACATCCCGGCCGCCCTGGCGCGGGCGAGCGCGAGGGCGCCTATGTTGCGCGACTGGTCGACGACCACGAGCGCATCGGGGAAGCGGCCGAACAGCGAGTCCAGGTCGTCCTCCCTGTTCGCGACGGGGGTGCTCAACAGCACCTCGCCATCTCGAGTCGCGACGCATGCCCAGTGGGACGATTTCCCGACATCGAGCCCGATGACGGCTTCCGGCATTCTAATTGGTGCCACAGTGGTATCCTCCAATCGGTAGGCCGATCGGAACCCCTCCCCGCGACACCCACATTACCTGGCCGTGGCGCTTGCGCCCGGCAGTTTCCTATCAGTCGTCCGGAGCGGCGAGCGCCCCCGGTGGCAACACCCCCCGGGCCCTCTACGGGGCAGGGGCAGACGGCCATCCGGAGGCGCCCGATCGGCGGCCCCTCGGGGCTTGCCCGTATCGTAGGCAATGCGCCGAATGCTCGCCATCGAAATTTATCGATGACCTATTGCAGACTGTAATGGGCCTGAGCCATCCCGGGGAAATTGCCGCGTGACCTATAATGTTTGGAACAGTTAAATGCGCTTTTTGCAATTGTGCAGATAGGTTTTGCTATGGTTTTCGATAAAGAGGCTTCGTTCGAAGAAGCGGTCATAACCGTGCTAAAGCAGCACGGCTGGGACGACGCGGGAGGTGTGCTTCGCTATCCCACCGAGCAGGACCTCATCGACAACTGGGCGAAGATTCTGTT
>CALLST010000050.1:0-8336 GCA_938011875.1 uncultured Collinsella sp.
TTCATGTCCCGTGAGATATCCATGCTTGCATTGTTGCAAATACCGCCACAATGCAAGCATGAGATGGTCGAAACCAAGTTCATATATTCATGTGCGAACGGGGGGACGTAGCCCTGTTCATACCAGGACCCATGTCGGCGCCGGTCAATGCCCCCGATGCTTCTGCTTGCGCTTCAACTTCCGCTGCTCGAAGCGCGCCTCCGCCTCATCCGCGCGACGCTGGCTTCTTGCTTGGGCCGACTCCCGCTTCATCGCTTCCCGCTGTGCCGCGAGCGCCTGTTGTGCCTTGGTGCTCACCGCGGGCCGTTTAAGGGCTTTCGCTACCTCGCGAGCGCGCCGCTTGGGGTTCTTCGCGGGCTTGCTTGTTTCAGTGGCCTTGTCGCCGAAGAACGAGAGCTTCTCCCATTCGCTTGTAACGAATCGCAGGATCTCCTCATCGGACGGCTCCGCGCCGAAGACGATGCGGGCGACGCCGTACTTTCCGCCCTCGACGTGCTCCGCCAGCCCGACCCAGAATTGACCGTCGTGATATACGGTCAGGGTGGACGACACGCTGATCTGCATGGTTGGTTCCTCCTTTATGTAGATGACCATGCAGAGAAGGGACAACCAAGGAGGCAGGTTACTGATGCGGACTCCCGCACGCCCACGACTACCCGACGGGGACTGTGTTTTCATCTCTGGTGCCCGCATTGTAGCACGCGCGGATGCGCCCTTCATCGCTGCCGACATGACGTGGCTGGGATTCGTTCCTCGACACATCCTTTTGTATATTGCCTTCCCGGTTTCGAAACTTTAAATCAATTCGAGTTTCGAAACCGGGAAGGAGAGCGTATGTGAGAGGCGATATGAGCATCAACTTGATGCTTGAGGGGGAGCTCGCGTCGCTTCTGCCCATCGGGGACGTGTTCCCGAAGGTCCTCATCTCCCGCATAGGGCATGAGACCTGTACCCGGGAAGGCGTACTCGTGCTGGACCTCGCGCGGTGCTGCTCGGTGAGCAGGGGTTCTGAACACTGCGTAGGGATATAGCGCGACAGGGGGTGCAGCACCGTTTGCGCCTTGTCTAGAGAGCACGAACGAGAGATGTGGTCTGCGGACGACTGAATAGCTTCATCTGTTTTGGTTACAACGAAATGTGTGCCGCGCGCCTGCGGCATGAAGGAGGGAGATTTCTATGAATATCGTTGTATTGAGTGGTAGCCCGCGCAAGGGTGCCAATACCGACACCATGGTCGAGGCCTTTGCCGAGACCGCGCGCGAGGCCGGCCATACGGTCGAGGTTATCCGCGTTGCCGGCAAAAAGATCGCTGGTTGTCTGGGATGCCAGTACTGCTTTACCCATGAGGGCACCTGTGTGCAGAAGGATGACATGGCCGACGTGATCGAGCCGCTGAAAGACGCAGACATGGTCGTCTTTGCCTCGCCTATCTACTGGTTCGATATCACCGCGCAGGAGAAGGCCGCCATCGACCGCCTGTACGCCTTCGGTGCTACGGGCTTCCCGTTCACCAAGACGGCCCTTTTGCTCGATAGCCATAGCGAGGGCGTCTATGATGCGGCGATTGCTATGTACAGGGCCACATGCGCGTACTGCAAGTGGGAGGACCAGGGCATTGTCACCATCAGCGGTATGACCGAGCGCGACAGCATGGTATCGTCGCCCAAGTTGAAAGAGGTGCGAGAGCTCGCTCGCAAGCTCGCCTAAGGACAAGAGGGGCGCATGGCAATCAGCACTAGCGGAAATGCTTGCTGCCCTTACCAGGAGGAATGCTGATTGCCATGCAACGATGCTCCCGCGGACAATTCCGGTGTGCTAAAACGCCTTCTCGTTCAAGAATTCTCTGAACGCGGGGATGTCGAAGCCGACGAGGCCACGCCCACGTTCCCCGATAACGCCGTCCTCGAGGAGGCGGCGTTTGTATTGGCTTGCGTAGTTGCTGGCGACGCCCATGCGTTTGGCTATCTCCGAGATCCTGCTGGGGCCAGAATCGGGCAGCATCGCGAGCAAAAACTCAATGTCTTTATCGGAAAGCTCTCGATAGGTCGTTTCGAGAGAAGCCCGATGCCATGCTTCTCGAGTTGCCTGAAGATGCCATTCATGCACGTGCGCCAGTTGCCCTGAGCCTCTTGAGCATATGTCCAATCGATGCCCACTGGACCAATTTGAACGCCGTTCATGCGCGCGTGAGACTGTGAAAGGTAGCTATCTGCCGCTTCTTTGGTTCGCTCGATAATATCTTCGAGCATGCCTGGCATGGCGGAGCCATTTGCTGTACTCCATGGTGGCTCCTTTGCAAGTTTTGCTAATTTTTGCAACTTTTGCTAACTTTTGCGAGTTTTGCTAACGGCTTAGGACGGTGCGGGAAGCCCCCGTATCGTCGACATTTCCGAGGATGACCTCCGCAACGAGCGGGGCCCGGGGCGCGATATTGCTGCGCTCCGGGCCCCGCTGCTTTGTAAAACTATGGCGGTTCTGCCGTCGTCCTAGTCAAACAGACTCGGCATGTCGTTTTCTTTCATGAGGGCACCGGCGGAGGGCAGACTCTGCGCGGTGAACTTCTCGGCCGAGACGCCGGCGCCAAGGATCTCTTCGGTTGTGCCGACGGTGGTGACCGAGCGGCCCTTCTTGGCCGTAAAGGCCTGGACGCCCTGCGTGTTGGTGGTCGTCTTGGTCTTGAGCAGCGACGTGTTGAAGTTCATCAGGCGATAGTCGCTCGAGACCAGCGCGATGTTGCGGTCCTCCTTGAGCACCTGGGCATACAGCAGCTTGCTGCCGCCGTAGATGGCGTTCTTGAGGCGCTTGCGGTTGGTCTTGGTGACGTATCCAGAAAGCGCGACGCGCACCACGCGGCCGTTCTCAAAGACAAACAGCACGTCGGCCTTGTAGTCCTCGGGGTCGATGACCCAGATGACGCTCTCGTCGGGTTCCATCTCAAGATCGGTCGGCAGGTACGAGCCCAGCTGGGCCGACTTGGTGTCCTCAAACGCCGCAACCTTGCACTTGTACACCTGGCTCTTGTTGGTAAACACGAGCAGCTCGTGCGTGTTGGAGGACGGGAACTCGATAAAGGGCTTATCGCCGTCTTTGTACTTGAGCGTGGTCGCCTTCTTGAGCACACGGTCCGTCATCTTTTTAAGGTAGCCCTCGCGCGAAAGCATGATAGTAACCGGGTACTCCTCGACCTCGGGCTCCAGGCTTACCTCGATAACCTCATGGGGCTCGATCCTGCCCGTGCGGCGCGGCATCACGTACTTCTTGTTGACTGCGGCCAGCTCGTCGCTGATGACCTTCTTGATGTTCTCCTCGCTGGAGAGGATCTCCTCAAGCTCGGCAATCTCGCCCTCAAGCTTTGCAATGTCCTTGGTGCGGTTGAGGATGTACTCCTCGTTGATGTTGCGGAGCTTGAGCTCGGCAACAAACTCGGCCTGGGTCTCGTCGATGTCGAAACCCTTCATAAGGTTGGGCACGACCTCGGCTTCGAGCTTGGTGCCGCGGATGATGGCGATGGCCTTGTCGATGTCGAGCAATATCGCCTCGAGGCCGTGCAGTAAGTGCAGACGCTCGGACTTTTTGCCCAGGTCAAAGTTAATGCGGCGACGCGTGGACTCAATACGCCACTTGACCCACTCGTGCAGAATCTGGCGCACGCCCATAACACGGGGATAGCCGTCGACGAGCACGTTGAAGTTGCACGAGAACGAATCCTGCAGCGTGGTCGAGCGATAGAGCTTGGCCATGAGCTTGTCGGGGTCGACACCGCGCTTAAGGTCGATGGCGATGCGCAGGCCCGAAAGGTCGGTCTCGTCGCGGATATCGGCGATCTCCTTGACCTTGCCCTCTTTGGAGAGCTTGACGATGCGCTCGATGATGACATCGGTCTTGGTGGTGTAGGGGATCTCGTAGACCTCGATAATGCGCTCTTCGGGAATCCAGCGCCAGCGGGAGCGGATCTGGAAGCTACCAAGGCCGGTCTCGATAATCTTTTCCATCTCCTCGCGGCGGTCGATGATCTCGCCGCCGGTTGAGAAGTCGGGCATGGGCATGTACTCGAGCAGATCGCAGTCGGGATCCTTGAGGTAATGCATCGTGGCAGTACAGACCTCGTTGAGGTTGAAACCGCAGATGTCGGACGCCATGGCGACGCCGATGCCCTTATTGGCCGAGACGAGGATGTTGGGGAACGTGGTGGGCAGCAGGCGCGGCTCCTTCATGGCGCCGTCGTAGCTGTCGACGAAGTCGACCGGATCCTTGTCGATGTCCTTGAAGATCTCGGCGCTGATGGGGGAGAGCTTGGCCTCGGTATAACGCGAGGCGGCGTAGCTCAGGTCGCCCGAATAGTACTTGCCAAAGTTGCCCTTCGACTCAACGAACGGCGCGAGCAGCGCCTCGTTACCGGTGGCCAGGCGCACCATCGTCTCGTAGATCGCGGCGTCGCCGTGCGGGTTGAGCTTCATGGTCTGGCCCACGATGTTGGCGCTCTTCTGGCGCTCGCCCTTGAGCAGGCCCATCTTGTACATGGTGTAGAGCAGCTTGCGGTGCGAGGGCTTAAAGCCGTCGATCTCGGGGAACGCACGCGAGACGTTGACGCTCATGGCGTAGGGCATGTAGTTGACCTCGAGCGTCTGCGTGATCGGCTGGTCGGTGACCTCGGAGTGCAGGCCGATGACGTTCTCGGCGTTGACCTGCTTTTTCTTTGGCTGGTTCTTCGTCTTCTTCTTTGCCACGATTTCCTCTTGAACTTCTTATGGGCCGTCGTTATCGATTTGCTGCTATTGCAGGTCCAGCTGGTCCAGGTATTCCTTGCCGTGCTCGGAGATATGGCGCTTGCGGCCCGCCTCGTCGTTGCCCAGCAACAGGTTGAACATGGTTTCCATCTTGGTGACGTCCTCGGGCTCAACCTTGATCAGGCGACGCGTCTCGGGGTTCATGGTGGTGAGCCACATCATGTCCGGGTCGTTCTCACCAAGACCCTTGGAGCGGTTGATCGAGCACTTTTGGTCGCCGATCTCCTTAAGGATGCCGTTCTTCTCGAGCTCGGTGTAGGCAAAGTAGGTCTTCTCTTTGCAGTTGATCTCGTAGAGCGGCGACTCGGCGATATACACGTAGCCCTCGTCGATAAGCGTGGGCACCAGGCGGTAGAGCATGGTGAGCACGAGCGTACGGATGTGATAACCGTCGACGTCGGCGTCCGTACAGATGATGACCTTGTTCCAGTTGAGGTTGTCCAGGTCGAAGGCGCCAAGGTTCTTGATGCGCTTGTCCTTGATCTCCACGCCGCAGCCCAGCACGCGCATGAGATCCATGATGATGTCGGACTTAAAGATGCGCGGGTAGTCCTCTTTCAGGCAGTTGAGGATCTTACCGCGGACAGGCATAACGCCCTGGAACTCGGCATCGCGCGAGGTGCGAATGGCGCCTGCTGCCGAGTCGCCCTCTACGATGTAGATCTCGCGGCGGCTCTTGTCCTTGGAGCGGCAGTCGATGAACTTCTGCACGCGGTTGGCCATGTCGGTCTTCTGCTGCAGGTTGGTCTTGATGCTCTGACGCGTCTTCTCGGCGTTCTCGCGCGAACGCTTGTTGATGAGCACCTGCTCCATGATCTTGTTGGCAGCGTCTTTGTTCTCGATCAGGTAAGTCGAGAGGCGCTCCTTAAAGAAGGCCGTCATGGCCTGCTGGATAAAGCGGTTGTTGATGGCCTTCTTGGTCTGGTTCTCATAGGAGGTCTGGGTGGAGAAGCAGTTGGTCACCAGCACTAGGCAGTCCTGGACGTCTTGCCACTTAATGCCGCTCTCGTTTTTGTTGTACTTGCCCTGTTGCTTGATGTAGGCATCGATGGCGCTGGTCAGAGCGCTGCGGGCGGCCTTCTCGGGCGAACCGCCGTTCTCGAGCCACGATGAGTTGTGGTAGTACTCCTGCATCATGAAGGTGCGCGAGAAGCACATGCACGCGGTAATCTTGACGTTGTAGTCGGGCAGGTCCTCGCGGTCGCGACCGCGACGGTCGGCCTCGATAAAGAAAGGCTCGGTAAGGTAGTCGGTACCGACCTTCTCGAGCACATAGTCCTCGATGCCCTTGGGATAGCAAAAGTCCTCTTCGGAAAACTCGCCATCGTCACCCTCAATACGCAGGCGGAAGGTCACGTTAGCGTTGACCACGGCCTGACGGCGCATGGTTTCGCGATACCAATCGTGGGGAATGTTAATCGAGGTAAAGACCTCAAGATCGGGGCGCCACTTGATGGTGGTGCCGGTGCGTTCCTCGTCGCTGGGCTCAATCTCGAGTTCCTTCTTTTTGGCGCCGACGACCTTGCCCTTCTTAAAGTGCAGGGAGTACTTGTTGCCGTCACGCCAGACGGTGACGTCCATGTACTCGGAAGCGTACTGAGTCGCGCAGGAGCCCAGGCCGTTGGTACCGAGCGAGAAGTCGTAGTCGCCGCCCTGGTTGTTGTTATACTTGCCGCCGGCGTAGAGTTCGCAAAAGACGAGCTCCCAGTTAAAGCGCTTCTCGGAAGGGTTCCAGTCGAGCGGGCAGCCACGGCCATTGTCCTCTACCTGGATAGAGCCATCGCGAAAGGCGGTAAGGGTGATGAGCTTGCCGTAGCCCTGGCGTGCCTCGTCAACGGCGTTGGACAGGATCTCGAAGGCGGCATGCGCGCAGCCATCGAGTCCGTCCGAGCCAAAGATGACGGCGGGGCGCAGGCGTACGCGCTCCTCGTCCTTGAGCTGGCGGATACTGTCGTTACCATAGTTTGCGGTGTTTTTTGCCATACTCGCTCTCTCGGTGCTCCTTTGCTGCGTTTAAGTCATATAGATAGTCAAGGTAGCATAGCCCAGCCCACAGACGATTCCAACCAACACGAAATCCATCGAACAATCGTTCGGATTAACAGGGATAGTGTTTAGTGGTAGCGCGGCATTGTTAAACAAATTTGGATACAGATGAATTTTATTTAATAGGGATCTAGTTTTACTAAACAAAATCGAACGATGCTGATCGCACGAGCGGGCACATCGATCGACTATCAATCACGTTTACTCGGACAAAACCGAGTCGGTTCTGTCCGAGTAAGTTTGAATAGTGAACCGAAGTTGTAATGTCCGCATGGCGATGACAGACATGGTTTTCATAATGACAGATATAGTTGACATCCTTTGATGGATGCAATATATTTCTGTCATGTTGCAACGGATATCTGTCCATTACTACGAAAGGAACTCCATGCCGGGCAAAAGGAACCTACGCATGAAGGCGGCGCGCGCGGCGGTTGGCCTTTCGCAAGCTGACTTGGCCGAGGCCGTGGGCGTTACGCGCCAGACCATCGGCCTTATCGAGGCGGGCGGCTACAACCCCACGCTCAACTTGTGTGTGGCAATCTGTAAAGCGCTGCGCGTTACGTTGAACGATCTGTTTTGGGAAGACGGGATCGACGTCGACCCTAACGCTCTTTAGGAGTTCGCTATGAAATTTGAAGATTTAAAACTCGTGCAAAAGTGGCGTGAATATGCCGGCCCAAAGGATGAGCGCCTGGAGGCTGAGAGCGCGAAGGTCTACAAGATTGGTTTCGTGCTGCTTTCGTTTGGCATGTTGATGATCTTTTTCTACCAGTTTATAGCTCGACAGGTTGCGTGGGTTCACAGCGACGCCAGTGAAATGCCGCATGGCTTTGCAACGCCGTTCGAGGCAGCCATGTATTCGTGGCTCATTCTCGTGATGTTGATTTGCGCAGGACTGCAAACGCGGAAGGGCTATGTCGATACCAATCGTTTTGGGCAAACCGAGCATCTTCCTGTTGGATATTTCCTGCTTGTCAGCGGTCTTAGCGGCGCCGCGTTCGCGCTTGTTATTGCCGCAATGCGCTGTATCGCTGAGGCGCAGATCGTACCGCTCGAAAGCGTCTTTTGGTTGGCGAACCTGGCCACGGGCGTGTTCTGCGGCGCGACGATTTTCGCGGCCACGTTTGCTGTCCTGTGCGCAACGTTTTTCACGGCGAAAAGACGCCGTGCCAAGCTCGAGGCAGAACTCAACTCCTCTGACGACATCTAATGCGTAATGGGCTGGCTCTGGGTATCCAGAACCAGCCCATTTGATGTTCGATGAGCCGAGCCGGCGTCTCTCACAAAAGTAACTAGGGGCTAGCGAGGCCTATCCGAATTGACCTCATCGGCGGTGTCTTTTTCGAGCGCCGTGCGGCGGGCGCTGTAGGCGATGAGGCCGGCGCCTGCCGCGGCGAGTGCTGCAGCGGCTGCCGTAAGGGGAGCATTGACATCGCCCGTGCCAGCGAGCGCGCCCGCTTTTCCGGAGCGCTTGTTAGTGCCGTGGTCCTTGCCACTGCT
>CALLST010000051.1:0-18514 GCA_938011875.1 uncultured Collinsella sp.
TCACCATTGTCGGCCTAATCCGCGGTCTTTCATGCAGCAGGGGCTCTCAATGTTTTTATGTCCTGCTCATATCGTCTCTGCCGGCAGCTTGGGACACTCCTTGTAGTCATTGGGGACGTTCTTAAACGACTACATAGAACAAGAGTGGATGATCTCCCGGTTTGAGCCTGCATTCAAGCTCAAAGTGGGAGATCATCCACTCTCGTTTCGTTTGTTGATTTCGATGCCTACATTTGTAGGAACAGTTCGTGGAGGCGGGTATCGTCGTCGAGCTCGGGGTGGAAGGTTACGCCGAGCTGGTTGCCCTGACGGGCGGCGACAATACGACCGTCGACTTTCGCTAAGGCCTTGGCGTCGCCGTGGACCTCGACGATGCGGGGCGCGCGGATAAACGTCAGCGGCACTTCACCGTCGATGCCGGCTATTTGCCCCTTGGTTCGAAAGCTGCCGAGCTGCCTGCCGTAGGCATTGCGCTCGACAAGTACATCCATGGTTTCCAGACGCGGCGTGCCCTTATCGTCATGGGCGGCAAGGTCGTGAGCCAGTAGAATCAGGCCGGCGCAGGTGCCCAGGACGGGCATACCTTCAGCGATACGGGCACGAAGCTCCTCGAGCATGCCCAACTCATCAAGCAGCTTCCCTTGAACGGTAGACTCGCCGCCGGGAAGTACCAGACGGTCAAAGTCCTGCTTCAAATCAGCCGCCTGCCTCAGCTCAATACAGTGTGCGCCAAGCTCGAATAGTCTTGCCTCGTGCTCGGCAAAAGCGCCTTGGACCGCCAGCACGGCAACCGTTTGGTCTGCATAATCGCTCATGTGCGATCCTTTCTGCTGGACTAGCGCCCGCGCTCTTCCATGATAATCTCGATTTCGTCGGCGTTAATGCCCACCATGGCCTCGCCCAGGTCCTCCGAAAGCTCGGCGATGAGCCTGGCATCGGTGAAGTTTGCCACGGCCTTGACGATGGCAGCGGCGCGCTTGGCGGGGTCGCCGCTCTTAAAGATGCCCGAGCCGACAAAGACGCCCTCGGCACCCAGCTGCATCATCAGCGCGGCATCGGCCGGGGTCGCTACGCCGCCGGCGGCAAAGTTCACGACGGGAAGCTTGCCCGTGGCATGGACCTCGCGTACCAGCTCGACCGGAACCTGCAGTTGCTTGGCTGCCTCAAAGAGCTCGTCGTCGCGCAGGGCAACAACGTCGCGGATCTGCTTTTGGATCTTGCGCATGTGACGCACGGCCTGAACGACGTCGCCCGTACCCGGCTCACCCTTGGTGCGAATCATAGTGGCGCCCTCGGCAACACGGCGCAGCGCCTCGCCCAGATCGCGGGCGCCGCAGACAAATGGCACGTCAAACTGGGTCTTGTCGATGTGATAGACATCATCGGCGGGGGAGAGGACCTCGGATTCGTCGATGTAGTCGATTTCGATGGCCTGCAGGATCTGCGCCTCGACAATGTGGCCGATGCGGCACTTGGCCATAACGGGGATGGAGACAGCTTTTTGGATGCCCTTGATCATCTTGGGATCACTCATGCGCGAGACGCCGCCTGCGGCGCGGATGTCGGCCGGGATGCGCTCGAGCGCCATGACGGCGCAGGCGCCTGCCTCCTCGGCGATGCGTGCCTGCTCGGGCGTGGTGACGTCCATGATGACGCCGCCCTTGAGCATCTGCGCGAGTTCGCGATTGAGTTTGACGCGATCGGCCTTGCTGGTCTGTTCTGCCATGGTTGCTCCCTTGGTTGGCATGTGCATTGCTTAACGGAACATCCTATCGGGGAGCTGGGTATGGCAAAATACTCAGTTTTCGAGATAATAATAAGGTCAGCCTAATACCAGATTGAACAGCTCGATAAGGTCAGGTGGCAAACTCATGCTTGACTACAATTTGGAAAAACGCGGCGAAGCATCGCTTTATGAGTATGTTTACCAGCAAATTCGAGATGATATTGTTGCTGGCCGTATTGCGGCGGGGGAGCATCTGCCGTCTAAGCGCGCCTTTGCGAGTCATCTGGGTATCAGTGTCATTACCATCGAGAATGCATATAGCCAGTTGCTTGCCGAGGGCTATATTTGCTCAATGCCGCGTCGTGGCTACTACGCTTGCAAGCTTCCGGATGCACCGGTTTTGCCTTTGGCTTCGCAGGGCATCGACCGAGATACCGTCTCTGTGGGCCTCAGCGCGCATGATGTCAACGGACAGGTCGAGCTGTTCGATGCACTTTCTCCTTCCGCTTTGGAGGCGGCGCGGCTTTGGCAAAGTGCGCTACGGGCGACGCTGACGTCCGAAGACGAACGTGAAATCTTTTCGCCCGCACCGGCGCAGGGCACCGCTCGGCTGCGACGCGCAATTGCTCACCATCTGCGTGGGACAAGGGGCATGAATGTCGACCCCAAAAACATTGTTATCGGTGCAGGCGCCCAGCTGCTCGATACCATGTTGGTTCAGTTGCTTGGCGCGGACAAGGTGTATGCCGTCGAGGATCCAGGCTATTTGCGCTTGACGCGCATCTATCAGCCCATGGGTTGCGAAGTGCGGCATGTCCCGTTGGATGCTGAGGGCGTGGACTTGAGCGCGCTGCAGAAAACCGGGACCGATGTCCTTCACCTGATGCCGTCTCATCAGTATCCGACCGGCCTTGTGACGAGTATTGCGCGTCGCTATGCGCTACTGAGCTGGGCCGCCGAGCGACCAGGTCGGTACCTCATCGAAGATGACTTTGATTGTGAGTTTCGCCTTGCCGGCAAGCCAATTCCCGCGCTCGCGTCGATCGATGCCTCCCAGTCGGTTATCTACACCAACACGTTTTCGAAGAGCCTGTCATCGGCGTTGCGTCTAGCGTACATGGTGCTGCCCGATGAGCTAATGGAGCGGTTTAGGCGCAACCTTGGTTTTTACGCCTCGTCGGTGAGTTCTGTTGACCAGGTCGCTTTGGCTCGTTTGCTGGAATCGGGTGATTACGAGCGACATGTGAACCGCGTGCGCGTTCGTGCTCGCGAGGCGCGTGATGGCCTGGCGGCGCTTGTACGGAAGGCATTTCCGGCAGGGGAAGTCTCGATCGAACACGCAGACGCGGGCCTTTACTGCACCGTGGTTGCGGAGCGTGGAACGGGCGGAAGCACTATTGCACGGGCCCTCACGCGCTCGAGCATCCCTTTTATCGATATCGGTGACTGTTTTTGGTGTGCCGATGGCGCATCTGCCCCTGAAAACTCAACTCATATTCTTGTCCAGTATGACGACCTGAGTCCAAAAGTACTAACTACCTTGGAATTGCAGCTAATGGGGGGCACTCTGCAATCTAAGTGAGTAGACTTTTAGCACTTTGGCGACCAGGCAGTTTTGTAACAAGCTATCTACCTGCGGTTTTGAAAAGCAGGATGACCGGGCTGCTCGGGATGTTCAAAAAAGTCTACTCACTTGTCGCGCAAAGCTTCTGCATGAGAAAAAATGGGGTTTTCAACAGAACTTCGTCCAGCTCTCGGCAAGCTTTTGGCCAGTTGGGGAGGGCTGTTGAAAACTTGGCAGTCCGTTCGGCACCATTTTTGGCGCGTTCGCGCCAATGCGTGACTGACTGGGTTGAAATTCGTGTTCTCCTGTGCCTATGAAGGATCTACTTTGTGACATATCGGCTTTTAGGTACTGGCGTTTGCCTCCTCAAGTCCGCGCTTTGTGTCCGCCGCTTCCACGACCGGAAGAAGACCGGCAGCGATATGATCTCGCCCGCAACCCGACGGCTGCGGTCGCGCTCGGTTTTCCGTTGTATACATTGGTTCAGACAAGAAACAAACGGACTTGTCCTGCCAGCATTAGGCAGCGGCTGTTTCTTGGTGAGCTCCCCAGGGAATCCGTGCTGGAAACGGAGCATGGATTTTTGATTACGTCTCCTCTTCTGACGGTATTCATCATGTCGCGGCATCTGACGGATCTTCAGCTTCTTTTGGTATTGGCGGAGATGTGTGGCTTGTTTGCGGTGTGCGCTCTGCCTGCGGCACTTGAGGCGGAGCTTTCGCGTGCAATTGATTCGGGCGCGATCTCGACAACGTTCGGTTGGGTGCGCTGCCCGTCCGAGGACGGCACCGCCTCAAATTTATGGCGTCGAGACGCTTTGGTTTTGGGCGGAGACCTTGACCGTTTTTGTTCAGATGTTTGCGGGATACGTTACGGCAATAGATTTAGGACGGTGTCGCAACTTGTTCCATTGGGTGCCGCGTCGCCTTTTGAGGTCGAGGCGTATTTGCTACTTGCACTGCCGCGATCCCTGGGAGGCGTAGGCTTTTGCGACATAGAGCTTAATGTTGAAGTGATGCTAAGCACAAGTGCTCGAGCGATTGTGGGAAAGTCCCGTGTATATATCGACCTACTTCTTTCTTCGCCGGACGGCAGGCGACAGGTGGCCATTGAATGTCAGGGAAAGGCCTCGCACGGACGCGCAGGGGATGGCTTGCGTGACGCTGACCGCATGACGGCCCTTCAGGCCATGGGCTACGATGTACTTCTCCTGACACACAGACAGATATCCGATGAGGATAGATTCCGCGCGATCGTTAAGGCCATATGCAGGATGCTCGATGCTGAATATCGTGATAAAAGCTCAGATGAGCAAAGGGCTGAGACATTACTCCGGTCTGAACTATTCGTTGACTGGACAAAATTGGGAGTAATCGACGGAAAGATGCCCGTTAGACACAAAATGGCTCGATCGTGGACGGCTGCGAATCTAAGTGAGTAGACTTTTGGCACTTTGGCGACTAGGTCGTTTTGCAACAAGGCATTTACCTGCGGCTTTATAAAGTGATATGGATGGTCTGCTCGGCAAGTTCCAAAAAGTCTACTCACTTAGTTTTTGACGAGAAGCCGATGCCGAAGGCGGTCCTATTTCAGGTAGTTAACAAGTTTGTGAGGCACGAAAAAGGCCCGAACCAATACGGTCCGGGCCTCATTGAGCTAGAGGTTATGTCTCAGGCGTTTGGCTTAGCCAAAGTAGCGCTTGAGCAGGCCGGCGAAAGCCTTGCCGTGGCGAGCCTCGTCGCGAGCCATCTCGTGCACGGTGTCGTGGATGGCATCGAGGCCAGCGGCCTTGGCGCGCTTAGCAAGATCGGTCTTGCCGGCGGTGGCGCCGTTCTCGGCCTCAACGCGCATCTCGAGGTTCTTCTTGGTGGAGTCGGTTACGACCTCGCCCAGGAGCTCAGCGAACTTGGCAGCGTGCTCGGCCTCCTCGTGGGCAGCCTTCTCCCAGTACAGGCCGATCTCGGGATAGCCCTCGCGATGAGCGACGCGCGCCATGGCCAGGTACATACCGACCTCGGAGCACTCGCCCTCAAAGTTGGCGCGCAGGTCGGCAACGATGTCCTCGGAGACGCCCTCCATCTTGGCGACGCCCACGACGTGCTCGGCAGCCCACTCGAGCTGACCCTCCTCCTGCTTCAGGAAGCGAGAACCGGGAACGCCGCACTGGGGGCACTTGAAATCCTCGGGCAGCTGGTCGCCGTCGAACTCTTCCACATAACCGCAAACGGGGCAAACAAACTTCATGATTCGATCCTTTCGATCGATGGCGATTGTGCGCTCGTCCGGTCCCGTAAGGGCCCTCTCCGGACGTGCGTCTTGACGAGTTCTATTATCCATAAATGCAACCAAATGTGAAGCCTATTAGGAATGATTTTTAATAAAACAATTTTGAGATATGAAGATGTTGATTGATTAACGATTGGCAGGCCGTCTTTGACCGCCGCTGAGTACAATCGGGCGAGCAAATGTTGACCTATCAACAAATGAAGGAGTTTCCTTTATGCATCTAGCCCGTCGTGCCTGGTGCCGAACATATCAGACGGTTTTTCGCATTGCATTGCCGATCCTGCCCTATACCGAGCCGCGCATTTTAGAGCATGCCGAGGATGTGCCCGCGGTGCTTCAAAAGCGCTCGATCCAGAAGGTCCTTATCGTGACGGATCCCGGCATTGCCCGTCTGGGGCTCACGGCACCGCTCGAGACAGCGCTCGCGTCCAAGGGAATTAGCGCTGCGGTCTATGCCGAAACATGTGCGAACCCCACGGTCTCAAACGTGGAGGAAGCGGCATCTCTGTATCGAGAGAGCGCCTGCCAGGCCATTATCGGCTTTGGCGGTGGCTCGGCCATGGACTGTGCCAAGGGCGTGGGCGCACGCATTGCGCAGCCAAACAAGCCCATCAACAAGATGCGCGGCCTACAGCGGATTCATCGTCTCCTGCCGCTGCTTATTGCGGTTCCCACTACCGCCGGTACGGGAAGCGAAGTCACGCTCGCGGCGGTTATCACCGATGACGAGACGCACTACAAATACCCCATTAACGACTTTGTGCTCATCCCGCGTTTTGCAGTCCACGACCCCGAGTTTACGTGCGGCTTGCCCGCTTCCATTACGGGGCAGACGGGCATGGACGCCCTGACGCATGCCGTTGAGGCCTTTATCGGGCGAAGCACCACGCCCTATACGCGCAAGATGGCGCGACAGGCGGTGCAGCTTATCCACGACAATTTGCTCGAGGCCTATGAGCATGGTGACGACATGTGCGCTCGTCGCAATATGCTTTTGGCGGCGTATAAGGCGGGCGTTGCGTTTACCCGCTCCTATGTCGGATATGTGCATGCCATCGCGCACAGTTTGGGCGGCCGATACGGAATTCCGCACGGTTTGGCCAACGCGATCATCCTGCCGCACATGCTTCGCGCTTATGGTGACGCCGCCCCCAAGCTTGCCGATCTTGCTCACATGGCGGGCATTGCGCCGGCTACCGCGCAGGATAGTCTTGCGGCCGAGGCCTTTATCGATTGGGTCGACCGCATGAACGAGGCCCTGGGAATCCCCAAATATGTCTTGGGCATTCGCCGCTCTGACATTCCCGAGATGGCGGTGCATGCCGATGCCGAGGCCAATCCGCTATACCCCGTTCCGCTTCTAATGGACCGCTTGGAGCTCGAGCATATGTACGAAGTCGTTGCAGGTGGTATGTTTGAGGACGAGAATTAGGAGGGTCCATGAACACCGAGGAAATTGCGCGCATCGTCGGCGATCAGCGCGCCTACTTTAAGACGCACGCCACGTTTGATGTCGATGCTCGACGTCGCGCGCTCGTGAGTTTACGCGATGCGGTGCGGGCCCACGAGGCCGATATCGCCCATGCGCTCAAGACCGATTTGGGGAAGTCGCATGACGAGGCCTATATGTGCGAGATTGGTACGTCGCTTTCCGAGATTCGACATCAGATTGCGCATGTGGCCCGATGGAGTCGTCCGCGCCTGCGTCCGTGCGCCCTCGCTAACGCCGTGAGCGTGTGCAAAACGCAAGCCGTGCCCTATGGCGTCACACTCATCATGGCTCCGTGGAACTACCCGTTTTTGCTAACACTCGAGCCGCTCGCCGGCGCCCTTGCCGCGGGCAATACCGTGGTCATCAAGCCGAGCGCCTATGCTCCGGCATCGAGCGCGGTGCTCAAGCAAATCTGTGAAGAGGCATTTGATCCGTGCCTGGTGACGGTTGTCGAGGGCGGGCGCGCCGAAAACGAAGCGCTGCTCGATGAGTGCTGGGACAAGATCTTCTTTACCGGTAGCGTTTCGGTCGGCAAGCTCGTTATGGAGCGCGCGAGCAAAAACCTCACGTCCGTGACGCTTGAGCTGGGCGGAAAGAGCCCCTGCATCGTGGATGCGACGGCAAACTTGAAGGTTGCGGCGCGGCGTATCGCCTTTGGTAAATGGCTCAACGTGGGGCAGACCTGCGTGGCGCCCGACTACCTGCTGGTCGATGCGCGCGTGCACGACGAGCTGCTGGGCCTCATCAAGGAGGAGGTCCGTCGCATGTTTGGCGAACATCCACTCGACAATGAGGATTACGGACATATCGTCAACGCCAAGCATTTTGCGCGTGCGCGCGGGCTGATCGATCCCGATAAGGTCGTGCTTGGAGGTGCCGCGCGCGAGGCTTCGCTCAAGATCGAGCCGACGATCCTAGACGGCGTGACCCCCGATGACGCCGTGATGCAGGAGGAGATCTTCGGTCCCATCTTGCCGGTGCTGACGTTTGAGAGCCTAGACGAGGCCGAAGCGTTTATTACGGATCGTCCGACGCCGCTGGCCCTGTATATCTTTAGCCAAGACCGTGAGGTTCAGCAGCGCTTTGTGCGTTACGTGCCCTTTGGTGGTGGCTGTGTTAATGACACCATTATGCATTTGGCCACGAGCCATATGGGCTTTGGCGGCATGGGGGCGAGCGGTATGGGACAGTACCATGGACGCGAGAGCTTCGATACGTTTAGCCACAAGAAGAGCATCGTGAACAAGGCAACCTGGCTGGACGTGCCATTCCGCTATGCGCCTTACGCAAGCTGGAAGCACAAGTTCGTGCGCATGTTTGTGCATTAGAATCAGATGGCGTAGCGACAAACGGTCGAAAGGCGCAGGCAGGATGAATTTGTGTCCGCACGAGTTCGTAGACTTCTCAATAAGGTTAAGCGCCGGTTTATCTGGCCGTTAGGGGAGTTGCTATGTACGAGCCTTCACGTGTTCTTCTGTCATTTCACATTGCAGGATTTCAGTATGCCGATGGCGCTTTGGTCCTAGGCGATCTTAAAGCGGGCGATAAACTGACGCTGTGTGCCGAGCGCGATAATCCCCATGACCCCGAGGCAGTTGCGATTTACTATGGCAAGACCAAACTTGGCTACGTTCCAGGAAACGAGGTCGGCCCACTGTCCTTGATGATGTATTACGGCCACGAGGACGTATTTGAGGCCCGTGTGCAACAGGTTGCCCCCGAGCGCAGCCCGTGGCATCAGGTGCGCGTTGGGCTCTATGTGGTGGATGCTCGCTAATCGGTAATGGAGGCGCACGTGTTTGATGACGATGACCTGTTTGATCTGGCAGATGATCCGTTTGAGTGGGATGTGCTACTCGATGACGATGAGCTGGAACAGGACCGTAAGATGCGGCAGGACAAGAAAACTCAGGGTGACGCTTCGAAAAAGCAAGACAAGCGCCGCCGCGGACTGTTCGGCGGGCTCTTTGGATAACCGCCGCATCGCTACGTCTGTATACTTAGCACGAGTTGAGCACGTTGCGAAATGAGGGCATAGACGATGATGTGGTTTACCGCCGACCTGCACCTGGGCGATACGAATATCTTGCACGACATGGATCGACCGTTTGATTCGGTCGAGGAGATGAACCGCAAGGTCATCGATGCCATCAATGAGTGCGTGGCTGCGGACGACCGCCTCTATATTCTGGGTGACTTTACCTATCGTTTGCCCCTGGCGGAGGCGGTGCGCCTGCGCGAGCGTATCGAATGCCAGAACGTGACGCTCATCCGCGGTAACCATGACGGCGACTGGGAAGATTCCGACGTACCGCAGATTTGGGAAAACGTGCGCGATTACCTGGAGATTGCTCCCGGCTATGCCAAGGGCCATCGTCTGGTTATGAGCCACTACCCCATGCTCAGCTGGAACGGCAAGGCACGTGGCGCCATTATGCTGCATGGGCATATCCACAGCAGGGGTGACCGCGCCAACGCACGCAACCGCGATCGCGAGCGCCCTATCTTTCGCTACGATGTCGGTCTCGATGCCAACGATTACAAGCCCGTAAGCCGCGATCAGATTCTTAGCTTCTTTAGGCTGTAGCCCTCAAACCACCACAAGGGGGGGCAGGTGGCTTTGTGGTGGTTTTGGCGCCGTTGCCATTATGGCGGCGGCGCCTTTTTTGTCCGTGCGGCGCGGTAGAGTGTAGGCGGTTGAAATTTGCGTCCATCGAGGAGCTGCTATGAACGAGATCAAGTGCCCGCATTGTGGCGAAGTTTTTAAGGTCGATGCGTCCGGCTATGCGGATATCGTCAAGCAGGTGCGCGATGCCGAGTTCTCGCGCGACCTGGATGAGCGCGTGAAGGCGGTCCAGCGCGAGGGCGAGCAGGCACTGGAGCTTGAGCGCTCGCGCTCGACGGCTGCTCTGCAGGAGGCGGAGTCTCAGCGCAACGCTCAGCTCGTTGAGCAGAAAAACGCCGCGGCTCAGGAACTGGCGCAGGAGGTTGCCAGGCGCGATGCCGAGCTTGCCGAGCTGCGCGCCAAGCTCGAGGGTGCTGCCGCGGAGCGTGAGAGCGCAAGCCAGCGAGCGGCGGTTGAGGCTCGCGCCGATGCTCAGAAGGAGAACGCCGAGCTCCAGCGCGAAATCGACAACTTGCGTGCGCAGCTGGGGCGCAAGGATGACGAAGCCAAGCTTGCCGAGTCGGCGGCGCGCAACGCTGCTCAAAACGATTTAGCTGCACGCGACGCTCAGATTGCCGAGCTGCAGGCCAGGCTTGCCGCGGCGGACAAGGCCCAGGAGATGGCGCTTGCCGCTGCCGCGGCAGAGTCGCAGCGTGAGCTCGATGCCGCTCGCAGCGAGGCCGAGCGCGCGCTTGCTGACTATCGCGCGAAGGTGCAAGAGAAGTTTTCCGCCGCAAAGGCTCAGTCCGAGCAAGAGGCCGAGGGCCTGCGTGCCCAGCTGCGCGAGCAGGAACTGATGGCAAAAATGAACCTGTCAGAGGCGGTCGCCGCGGCGGAGCGAGAGCGCGATGAGGCGCGTGCCAAACTGACGAGCGAGCTGGCGGTGCGCGATTCTCGCGAGGAGCAAGCCAAGGCGGCACACGAGCTCGAGCTTGCGCAGGCCAAGCGCGCGAGCGATGACCTGATTCGCTACAAGGATGAAGAGATTGAGCGCCTTAAGGACATGAAGGTTCGCCTGTCCACCAAGATGGTGGGCGAGTCGCTCGAGCAGCACTGCGAGACCGAGTTTAACCGTCTGCGCATGACGGCGTTTCCCAATGCGTACTTCGAGAAAGATAACGATGCATCTGAGGGCACCAAGGGCGACTTTATCTTCCGCGAGTGCGACGCGAGCGGCAACGAGGTCATTTCGATTATGTTCGAAATGAAAAACGAGAACGACGAGACCGCGACCAAGCATAAAAACGAGGACTTCTTTAAGAAACTCGATCACGATCGTCGCCAGAAAGGCTGTGAGTACGCGGTGCTCTGCACACTGCTCGAGCCCGAAAGCGAGCTCTATAACGCAGGGATAGTCGACGTGAGTTACCGCTATGAGAAGATGTACGTGATCCGCCCGCAGTTCTTCATTCCCATGATCACGCTGCTGCGCAACGCCGCCATGGGTTCGCTTCGCTATAAGCAGGAGCTGGCGGAGTACAAGCAGCAGAATATCGATGTCACGAACTTCGAAGCCAAGATGGAGAAGTTCAAGAACGACTTCGGCCGCAACTATGAGCTTGCGAGCCGTAAGTTCCAGACGGCGATCGAGGAGATTGACAAGACGATTAGCCATCTGCAGAAAACCAAGGAGGCATTGCTGTCCTCCGAGAACAATTTACGTCTAGCCAACAAGAAGGCCGACGATCTTACCATTCGCAAGCTCACCTGGGGCAACAAGACCATGAAGGCGGCGTTTGACGAGGCGCGCGGGGCTGCGACAGGGGCAAACGATGAGCCCGCCGAGGCGGATTCGTATGAGGTCGAGGATGCCGAGTAGGGGATAGCGTATAGTGCAAAAGCGGGGCCGCTGGCGATACTGCCAACGGCCCCGCTTCGTTCCAGTATGTACGGCTAGTCCTCGAGCAGGTCCTCGATAAAGCCGACGCGGTAGTTTTTGAAGATGACCTCGCCGCCGTCTTGCGTGGCATCCAGGTCGACATCGCCCATGATGCCAAAGTCGTGGTCGCCATCCTCGTCGGCAAAAATCTGGTGCACGTGCCACACGTGATCGGTCTTCTCGTCGCTCCCGTCGATGGTAAACATCGCGGCGCTGCGGGCATCTCCGTCGGTGAGGATTTCCTCGTGCTGCTCATGGTAGGCATCGAGCGCCTTTTGCCAGCGGACCTCGCTCATGCCCCACTCCTCGTCGAGTTCGCCCAGGTCGCGAACGTGCTCGCGGGCGGCAAGGGTCACGCGGCGGAAGAGTGCGTTGCGCACCAGCAGCGTGCAGCCGCGACGGTCCGCAACGACCTCGTCGATGCCCTGCGGCGGCGCGGCGTCGAGGGCCGCCGGGTTGCCGGCGTTCTCCCACTCGTCCACCAGGCTCGAGTCGACCGAGCGTACCACAAAGCCGAGCCACGAAATGATGTCGCGCAAGCGCTCATCGCGCTTCTCAATGGGCACGGTGCGATCGAGGGAGCGGTAGGCCTCGGCTAGGTAGCGCAGCAGAATGCCCTCGGAGCGGGCGATGCCGAGCTTTTGGATATAGCCCTTAAAGTCGCTCGCGCTCTCCAACATGTCGCGCAGGACGCTCTTGGGCGAGAGCTGGTAGTCGTTGGCCCAAGGTACTTCCTGGCAGTACTTGTCGAAGGCGGCATCGAGCAAGTCCTCGAGCGGCTTTTCGTAGGTGACATCCTGGATGCGCTCCAGGCGTTCCTCATATTCGACGCCGTCGGCTTTCATCTCGGCCATAGCGCGGTCGCGCGCGGCGCGCTCCTGCGCGCGCAGCACCTGCTTGGGATCCTCGAGCGTAGCCTCGACCATTGAGATCAGATCCATGGTATAGGTCTCACTCTCGGGGTCGAGCAGCTCCAGCGCGGCAAGCAAAAACGGCGAGAGCGGCTGGTCGAGCGCAAAATCCTCGGGCAGGTCGACCGTTAGCGCATAGTCGATGTCCGGCGCGGCGTCAGCTGGAGCGTCGGGTGCGGGCGGCACCTCGGTGCGCACGACGACGCCGGAGTCGATGAGCGTGGCGAAGATCTCGTCGGCACGAACCTCGAGCTTTGCCTTTTCCTCAGGGGTCTGCAGGCTTGTTTCGATGAGGTCGTGCACGCGGGCGCGGGCGTCGCCGCCCTGCTCGACCACGCTAATCACCATGGAGTGTGTGATGCGCAGGCGCGGCTTGAGCGTTTCGGGCTGCGTCTCGATCAGGCGCTCAAAGGTCTGCTTGTTCCAGGTGACAAAGCCCTCGGGGGCCTTTTTCTTTTTAATCTTACGGAGTTTTTTGGGGTCGTCGCCCGCTTTGGCCATAAGCTTGGCATTCTCGATCTCGTGCTCGGGTGCCTCGGCAATCACCATGCCCTCGGTATCAAAGCCCGAGCGGCCGGCGCGACCGGCAATCTGGTGGAACTCGCGGGCGCGCAGACGACGCATCTTGTAGCCATCGAACTTGGTGAGCGCGGTGAGCACCACGGTGTGGATGGGTACGTTGATGCCGACGCCGAGCGTATCGGTGCCGCAGATGACGGGCAGCAGGCCCTGCTGCGCCAAACGCTCGACCAGCAGACGATAACGCGGCAGCATACCGGCGTGGTGCACGCCGACGCCGCAGCCAAGCAAACGCTTGAGGATCTTGCCGAAGGCCGTCGAGAAGCTCGTGCCCTTGGCCGCCTCCTTGATGGCCTCGCGCTGCTCCTTGCTGGCGATGCCAAAATTGGCGAGCGACTGTGCCGTCGCAAGGGCGGCATCCTGGCTAAAGTGCACGATATAGAGCGGGGCCTCGCCGCGGCGCATGGCGAGCTCGACGGTGCCCTCGAGGGAGGTCGTCACGTAGTCGTAGCTCAGCGGTACGGGACGCGGGGCGTCGACGACTAGGTCGCAGGTAGCGCCGGTGTGTTCCTCGAGCGAGGCGGCGATCGCGGTGACATCGCCGAGCGTGGCGCTCATGAGCATAAACTGCGTGCGAGGCAGGGTGAGCAGCGGCACCTGCCAGGCCCAACCGCGATCGGGGTCGGCAAAGTAGTGGAACTCGTCCATGGCCACGCAGCCCACGTCGGCGCCCTTGCCCTCACGCAGTGCATCGTTGGCAAGGATTTCGGCCGTGCAGCAGATGACGGGCGCCTTGGTGTTGATATGCGTATCGCCGGTAATCATGCCTACGTTATCGCGGCCGAGCACTTGTACCAGGTCGAAAAACTTCTCGCTGACCAGAGCCTTGATGGGAGCCGTGTAGTAGCAGCGCTTGCCCTGCGCCATACCCATAAAGAGCATGCCCAGCGCAACAAGCGACTTGCCCGATCCGGTCGGCGTGCCTAAAATGACGTGATCGCCGGCGGCCAGGTCCATGAGGGCTTCTTCTTGGTGATCCCACAGCTCAATGCCGCGATCGCTCGTCCATTCAAAGAAGCGTTCGAAGGCTTGATCGGGCGTAAGCCACGGTTCGGGCTCGCTGCCGTCCTCGGGCTCCCACCAGGTGGGGGAGAGCGCGCCGCGCGAGCCAAACTCGGCTTCGGTTCCCGTGCCGCCCGAGAATGAACTGGCGGCTCCGGCACCGGGGACGGTGCTGGCGGCGATATCTGTCGTGGTCTGTGCCATGTGTTTGCTTTCTCTCGCGATTGTCCGCCAACTATTATGGCGTAGCGGCGGCGCGGGGTGCCAGCGCGCGAGAAAATGCAGGAAATGGGCGTTCTGTCCGGCCGTTTGGTGCGGTTGCCAACTAAGTGAGTAGACTTTTTGCGATGTCGCGAGCACATGGCTTTTGCACAAGGGCTCTACCTGCGGTTTTAGTTTTCGTTATGCGGGTTGTGCTTGGCTATTGCAAATAAGTCTACTCACTTAGGCTTGAGGGTCGTTCGTTGGCGCCTATTCGCGCTTGTTTGCCGACGCCGCGACCATAAGAAGCCCCTAGGACTCTTGCGGCAGACGCTTCTTGCCCTAGCGGGCACGGTTTCTAAAGTTCTCGACGGCCTCTTCCATGCCCAGAGGTACATAGGTGAGCTCATCGAGGTTATCGGGCAGGTAGCCGGCAAGGCTTTGCTCCTGCGCGCGGCCCGCCGCGAGCTGAATGTCGGTGGGCTGCGCACCGGGTGTGGCGCAAATGCCATAGACGACGGCGCCCATCTCGCGCGTGCGGCATTCATATTCGGTCTCGGGGTGCTCGGGATGGTCGCGGCGGACGTTGTCGCTTACCCAAAGTGTGTCGTAGCCTGCCGCGGCAAACTGCCCCAGGGCGTAGTCGCGCAATGGCTTGCTGTCGGTGCGCAGCGTGACGGTGGCGCCGGCTGCAAAGAGCGGGCGGTAGATCATCAGATGGTCGACATGGACGAGTCGTTTTTTGGCGTACTTGGCCTTGGGCTGCGGCGTGGGAAAGTTAATGGTGATGGCATCGAGCTCGCCTGCGGCAAATAGCTGTGGCTGCGATGCCGCGCCTCGGGGCAGCACAAGCGCATTGGGCAGCTCCTGCTCGCAGATTTTCTGCGCGGCATAGGCGATGCAGATGGGCTCCTGGTCCATACCGATAAAGAGGGTGTTTGGCTCGTGGGCCGCGCGCTCTACAAGGTACGTTCCCTTGCCGCAGCCAAGATCCAGGTGAAGGTGTTCGAATGGCTTGCTGCCAACTGGCGCACAGGCTTCACGCCAATCTCCGGCATAGGCCTCGGGGTTCGTCTCAATCGCATCGGCGTAGCGCTCCAGGCGCTCCTCGAGCACAAAGTTCTTAGGCGTGCGAACGTGGACGGCTCCCATGAGGCTCCTTGGTCATAAGTATGGAACGCATAGCTGCGCGTTCCGTCAATGGGTTGAAAAGGGGTGGGCATTATTTGCCCGAAAGATGCGGTACGGCTCGACGGCGAGTCGTCGGTGCCTACAGGCGCTTGAGGATCACATAACGGTTGAGCTCGCCGCTGCGACCGTCGGCATGGAAGCGCTCAAGCTCGCGCACGGGGACCTCGCCGCTCTTGTAGAACGTACGCACGCCGCGCACCAGCTCGGTGATCTGCTGATCGTCAAAGTGATGGCAATAGCGGTAGGCGTGGCGGTCGTTTTGCCAGCCAATGAGGTGGTCGCCGGCTTCAAACTGCGCGGAATCGTAACCCTCAAACGGCGGGGTGAGCTCGGCGCGGGCTTCGGCTCGAACGGCCTTGCGCGCCATGCGCTCGTCGTTCATAAACTCCCAAAAGCTGATGGCGATGATGCCGCCCGGGCGTGTCTGGCGCACCAGGGCGTCGAGCACGCGTACGCGGTACTCGCACGACGGCACGTGGTGCATAAAGCCAAAGCAGACCGAGATGTCGGCGAGCGGGGCGTCGAAAAGCACGTCGGGTGTCTCGGCGGGGTTGAGCTTCATAAGGGCGTCGAGTACGTCGAGTTCCTGGAAGTGCAGGTTGGGAATGCGCAGGGCGTGACCATGCGCATCGATAGCCAAATCCTGACACGAGTCAACACCATAGAACTCAAACGGGCAGCTGGCATCTGCCGAGGGGTTTGCGCCATCGACGCCCTTGGCGGCAAGTGCGCCGCCGGCGGCAAAGTTCTCGAATCGCATATTGCCGCAGGCGAGATCGAAGACGCGGACGGGATGCTCGATCGTGGCGACGTCGAGCTGTTCGAGCGCAATGTCCATGGTGCGCACCCAGCCGGGCCACGGGGCCTGGCGCGTATCGGAAAAGGAGGCGGAGTGCTCGCGATAGAACGTGTTATTGAGCTGGATGAGCGATGAGGCGAAATCGCGGTTCACGGCGCGGAACTCCCTCCGTTGGCGGTGCGGAATAAACAGTACGACCATACTACCGTTAACGCCGCAACGGGGACAACCAAGCTACGGGTCATTGCTTTGTTTGGACACATTTCCGCAGCTCATATGTGCCCGCAACCGCCGGTTGTCAAAAATCTCACTAGAATAGGTGGCATGCTTTTGGCGGTGGCGGATAGATTTTTAACTGTGCAAGGCGCCTTAAGAACAAAAACGGTCCGGCGGCACGGCTGGCATCACATAGGAGGAACCATGAATGTAGAAACTGCGCAGCGGCTCGCCGACCTTCGTCGCAGCAAGGGTTTTAGCCAAGAAGGGTTGGCGCGAAAGCTGGGACTGTCGCGCCAGGCGGTCAGTAAATGGGAGCGTGCGGAGAGCTCGCCCGATACCGAGAACCTGATCTCGCTCGCCAAGCTCTATGGCGTGAGTTTGGACGAGCTCCTCAATCCGAGCGATGAGATCGAGGACGATATCGAGTTTGAGAACGAGGACCGCGCTCGTCAGCGCGAGGCCGAGGCGGCAGAGCGCGCCCGCACCCATGAGGCGGCGGCACGCGCCACCGAGGCGGCAACGCAGGCGAGTGATGCCGCCGCCAAGGCGGCGCAGGCGGCAAGCTGGAGTGCGCAGGCCGCCAATGCCGCTACGGCGCAGGCGACGAGTGGCACCGCGGTTGGCTCGACTCCGGTGAAGGGCCCGTTCCAGTCGTTCCCGTATTGGGCCGTGTGCTGGCTGCTGTTCTTTTTGCTGATGTTCCTGTTTGGTGCCGGTCCCTTTGCCGCGCTGATCTTCTTTACGATTCCCATCTATCACTGGGTGGCGCGTGCGCTCGATGGCGATTGGGCGCGCGGGGATATTCAGGTTGGTCCGGCACCGGCGGTCGCTATGACTAAGGGGAAGAACGTTTCCGCTTCGGTTGACGCTGACATGGCTGCCGCGGCCACCGCTGAGCCGATTGCCAAAGAGGGTGATGAATGATGAAGCTTTCACATGAATCCAAGGCACGCTTGGGCGTTGGCATCGGAGCGTTTGTGCTTATCATTGGGCTTGTCTTTGGCATTTCGCGGCTATTGGCTCATTCCGATATGGTGCGTACGACCGGTATTCTATCTGGCAATTTGTCTGATTTTGACGATATGTTTGACGACGATGATCTCTTGGATAGCGGTAACTATTCCGCTCGGCCTCAGCAGCTTTCGAGCGAAACCTTTGATGCCGACGCGTTCACATCGCTTGACTTGGACGTGACGTCGGGCACGGTCGAGGTCAAACACGTCTCCGGCGGGCCAGTGCGCGTAATTGAAAGCGGTCGCGTGGCAACGGGGACCGTTGCCTTCGATGCGGCAACCCAGAACCTGGCCGAAATCAAGGGCTCTACGCTCAAGATTCGCCAATTCGATTGCGATGACGAGCGCGCCATTGACCGCACGGTTACCGTCGAACTGCCGCGCGAAGTTGCCGATAACATGGTGGGCATTACAGCGAATGTAGGATCGGGTGATCTGACGGTCGCGGGCATTGCGTGCCATGACCTCAACCTGACTCTGGACTCGGGAGACGTTGAGTTTACGGGCACCGTGACCGATACCCTGAATGCCGAGGTCGGTTCGGGCGATGTGACGTTCGAGCTCTACCAGGCCCCCGCGAAGTCGATGGATGTGAGTGTGGGCTCGGGCGATGTGGAGATGACGGTTCCGAACTCGACGGGCTTTAAGGCGAGCCTCACCTTGGGCAGCGGCGACTTCGAGAGCGATTTCCTTCCGCTTGGCTACGACGGCGAGACCATTTTGAATCTTGAATTCGATAACGGCGATAAGTCTGCTACGTATCGTTTTGAGGTCGGTTCGGGCGACATGTCGTTTGATCCGGAGTGACATGCGGTTTTCGGAGATCGGTACATATAGGCATGCTCTTTGATGGAGGCGCCGGAGCCGTGACGGGCTTCGGCGCCTTTGCCTTTACAATGGGGACATGGAACAGATTATCTTGAACATACTCGAGGCTCTGCGTCGCGGCGAGACCGTGGACGACAAAGCGCTCGTCAAACTGATACA
>CALLST010000052.1:0-1165 GCA_938011875.1 uncultured Collinsella sp.
GTCCTGCCGTCCTGCGGAAAGATTTGGGGGCAAAGCCCCTGGCCTCCCCTACGTTCACTTCGCTGGCGGCGGCTACAGGGACCTACACTCTGTAAAAGCGCCGGGCTGATAGTTGCTTTTTATTGGTAGGGGCTCTTGCTAGGCTGGAGCACTTCCTAGAGGCGGGCACCGGCTGTGTGCATGGTTTACGCTGCGTTTGTTTCTTTGTATTCGAAGACTGGCTCTAGGAGATCTTCGATGTTGCAGTGGAGGGCTTTTGCTATGGCTCTTACGCTTGTTACCGAAGCTTCATTGATGTTTCTCTGGCGCTGCTCGTACATTTGGATTGAGCGGAGTGACACATCCGATTCGTATGCCAGATCTTGTTGGGTTTTCTTGAGCCTCTTTCTTGCTAACGCAAGCTTGGTTTGCCTGGACGCTTTTTTCGCCATATCGCAGACGAGGCGAGCCACGCGTTCCTCCGAGGCTTCGTGCCAGGGGTAGTACAGACTGCGTAGCACATCGAATGGAACGACATGCAGCAAATCTTCGAAAGACTCTCCTAGGCGCCACTGAAGGTATGCCAATATCCAGCCTGTCCAATATTCCGGTGTCTTTTCGAATCGGTAGGTTCGATTTGGCATCGGCCTTGATTGATAGCCCGACCTTTCGGCGATAAGCACAAATAGTTCAACGCCCGACTTTCCCGACACTACCCATGCGTTGCCGCGTTCGAACTCGCGGGCTACGCCGCTCAGGCAAAAGAGTTCAGCAACTTCCGATCCTTCTGCCCCATAATCGTTAACGGCATAGTCAAAGCAGTCGCCGAGGTTGTTCATTGCATCCTCGAGGTAGTAGACGGGGTATGTCCTACTCGGCCCACAATCCGTTAACTCTTGGATCATTTAAATCAACCCTCCCTGCCATCAAATCCCTAATGTCGACACCATCAGAGTCAAATCCGTTTACAGTATCCAGGTACTTTCGTCGAGCGTTCTGTTCTCGCTCAAATCGTTTGGGATAAAACTCAGCTCCCGAGGCCTGCTTCCAATCGCGAAACTTAATCGCCGAGAACGCACGCTCACTCATAAGCCCATATTGAATGCCCAAATCCCCCAAAAACATAATGCGCTGCAATTGCCTGAGCGAAATCATGCCGTTGACAAACTGTCATGCAAACGAGAAA
>CALLST010000053.1:0-4275 GCA_938011875.1 uncultured Collinsella sp.
CCTGGAACAGGCTGAAGCCGGAGAGGTTGAAATCCCCGACGTCCAGATGGTCGTCGGCGGCTTCCCTTGCCAAGATTACTCCGTCGCTCGCCCGCTTAACCAGGCACATGGCATCGAGGGCAAGAAGGGTGTCCTGTGGTGGGACATCTATCACTTCCTCGAGATGAAGAAGCCGCGCTTCGGTCTCTTTGAGAACGTTGACCGTCTGCTCAAGTCGCCCGCGTCACAGCGCGGTCGCGATTTCGCCATCATCTTCAGCTGCCGTGCCGACCTCGAGGACACGGTCGGCCAAAAGACCTCTCAATTCAAGAATGCTGGCGTCATGCAGGGCTGCCATGTTTTGACCTGCGACTTCGTTGAGAATTATCACGGCGAGCGCCGTGTGCTTGGCGATGTACTTGTTAATGAGGAGTATGTTCCGGAGCAGTTCTACATCTCCGACGAGAAGCTTCCCGACTGGCGCTACCTTAAGGGCAGCAAGCGCGAAGAGCGCACTAACAAAAAGACAGGCTTTACGTACACGTATTCCGAGGGAGCCATGTGCTTTCCGGATGCCACCGACAAGCCGAGCCGCACCATCCTCACAGGAGAAGGCGGCACGGGAGCGAGCCGCTTCAAGCACGTCATCGAATGTCCCGATGGCCGTTTCCGCCGTCTTGTTCCCGACGAGCTCGATCAGCTTCAGGGATTCCCGAAAGGCTGGACCGATACGGGCATGACTGACGGCCATCGAGCCTTCTGCATGGGCAACGCACTCGTCACCGGCGTGCCCCATCGCATTGGCGAAGCTATGGTCGAAGTGTACGGCCTCTAAGGCAAGCAATCCGGAGCCGGCAGTTCACGCCGTCGACCCCGTTTTTCCACCCCACTCCCCTGTATACTGATGTAGCACGTGTTTCATCCGGGCTTGTTGGACCGGGTTGTTCATGGGAGGGTCTTGTGGCTGTTTCGAATTCGCCTAAGGGAAGCGTTTCTTCTTCGTCCATCAAGCCGGTGACGCGCAAGGCCGTGCGCTGCCAGCGCGAGGTCGCCTGGCTTGTCACGCAGGCAGCGGGCAGACTCGTGGCGAGCACGGAGGACATCAATGCTCCCACACCGAGCTTTGTGCTGGCAGCGGCGCTGGATCGAGTACGCCAGCTGGAGCTCGCCGCACAGGATGCCACCGGCCACCTCGACTACCAGAATGTTATGGCGCCCGACCTACAAACGTTCTGCCACATGGCCAAGTTGCCTGCCGCACCCAATACGCTTTCGGACGCAGGCTACATGTTTACGCTTTCGGGCGCGGACCTTATCCGCGACATCTATGCATACTGCAGCGAGCTCGCCGAGCGCCACGTCTTTGACATGGCTGAAGTCAAACCGGGATATGTCATCAAGCTGGTTCTTAGGCTGTTCTTGATGGACGGGTTCGGGGCCATGCCGGCGTAAGCCGAGTCTTTAGCATCACCGTCGACTGGGCAACAACCGCTTTACCTTAATGGACGCCAATCGAGGGTCGATTATTGGGTCGCCTCGTCCACTAGCGCATTTATTCCACGCGCTCTGACAGTCGATACTTGCGGTTGCGGCTCGTCGCCGACGCCGTAGGTTCAAGCTCGCCCCGTGCGATGAGCGCATTGACGCGCGTCCTAACCTGGGAAACCGTGAGTCCCGTGCGCTCCGCCAGTTCGCGCGTCCCCAATTCGCCGTAGCGCTTGAGTGCCGTCATAATCAAGTCCCCGCCATGATCGACAGGCTCAACCTTTGAACGGTAAAGTACGACCTTGAACCGATCGAACCCCGGGCAGAACAGGGGCTCTACCAGACCATGCGCGCGCATGGCATCGATCATCATCGGGATGCCCGAGCCATTGCCCTCAGCCGGCGAGCCTGCGCCATCCGGCAGCGGGACAATCGACATGAGTTTCACGAGCGTCGCGTTACGACATCGGGAGCTGCCGTCAAACAAGTTCTCGCGAGTCTTTCCCCCGTAAAGGCCGCCAGGATTCGTCACCTCGACACGGTCGTCAAAGACGTCGACGGCAATCGATTGTCCACAGAACCGATCCCCGTATTCTCGATGGATTACAGCGTTGGCGATTGCCTCGCGCAGAACCTCCTCGGGAATCTCCAGCGAGTCGACACGCGAGACGCCTTGGACGGTCGAGGTGCGGCGCAAATTCTTGGCGACAGCCGCGACGGCATCCAAAACCATCTCGCCCAACGTTCCCTCGCAGATTGTGCGGTCCATAAACCTTAGCGGCCCCGCAGTGCCCTTCTGAGTTCCCGCATGGACAGCCACGTCAATGAAGAGCTTGGGATAGAACTGCTGAGGGTAAACGCCCGCCGCTAGGAGTCCGGCCTTGGTAACATTGCCCTGGGAGTCGAGGAGGTTCAGACGCTCCATCTTTGTCTTCTTGTCCGCCGCACCGCGCATCGCTCGAGGCGTCAACGAATAGGCACGCTCTATCGTACGGTCGACCAGGGCATCGTCAAGATCGTCCACGCCTGCACCAGGCACCGCATCGCGATCGCTGAGGCTCGTCCGCTCGTATGACGACAAGGACAGGACCTCGGTCGACGAAAGCGGCACGTCTTTGTCGTCGATACGTTTGTAGCTGCCGCCTTGGGCGCCCCGCTCAATTACATAGCAAGGCTTGCTCGACGGGTCGAGCTCCTCGATCGTGATGACGAGAACAACGGCACCCCGAAGCTCCACGCGCTCGATCGTGTATTTGGGCGGATTGGCCAGCTTTCCTCGACCGCCGGCATCGCCCATGCCCGCCACGAATTGGTTGAGCACTTTCTCGGTCTCAAAGTTTGCAACTGGGACAAAGCCCGCGCGCTCGCTCACTCCGAGTACGATGATGCCGCCGGCGGTGTTTGCGAAAGCGCTGACCGTTTCCCATACGTCGTGGGAAAGCGTCGTGGCGCTCTCCTTTACTTCGACGTTAAGATCGTCCGAGCCCATGCGCCTTAAAGACTCGAGCAAACCGGTCAGTTCGTTTTCGTTCACCTGCACGTCCTTTCGCTCGGTTCTGCGAAGAATGCCGCGAATAGATTTCCTTCGTCTCTCAGTTATCTCTCGTAATTATCTCTCATCTCTCAGTTATCTCTCATATTAGAGATGAGTGAGAGATGAGAGATAAGATGTCTGCCATCTGTTTCATTGAAACATGTTTTTGCTGGTAAAACAATCAGTATTGAGACAATACCATGATTGCTTATCTCTTTGCTGCTCAGTTATTTCTCGTATTTATCTCTCGTCTCTCAGTTATCTCTCATATTAGTGACGAATGAGAGATACGTGAACGATGCATGAGCCTGGACTATTGGACAGCCGGAAAATCCCTCAAACAAAAAAACGGGGCCGGCCTTACGCCGAACCCCGTTTTCAAACGGACAGTTAGTAATCCAACGCGCGAGCATAGCAGTCAACATTACGCCGCCGCGAACACTCCCAAGCCCGTTCCGATGATGCAGATCGCGAAGATGCCAATAATAATCCAAATGGTCTTGACACCCTTTTTATAGAGGGCAACGCAAGCGAACGTTGCCAGCAAGGGCAGCAGACCGGGGAAGATCGAATCGAACAAATCCTGCAGGACAATCTCCGAACCACCCACGTCAAAGGTCAAAGCAGTGGACAGTGAGACCTGTGCCGCAATCATGGCGCCGATAACGGTCATTCCGAGGACACCGGCAGCATGCGTCATGCAAGACATAAGGTTGTTCTCTTCGGACTGCTGCAGGAACTTTGTTCCCAGGTCGTAACCCAGATGGACTGCGACGATACGCGTTGCAAAGTTAATCACGGAGTAGAGAAGGAAGACGGAGACGGGAAGGGCGAGCACGACGGCAGTTGCCGTGCCCGTACCCGTAATGACGGCAAACGCGCAGCCAAGCACGCCGGAGGCATAGACCTCGGGAGGAACCGCCGCGCCGACCATGATGGCGCCCATGAACATGGACTCCAAAGCAGCGCCGACGATAACGCCCTGCTGGACATCGCCAAGGATCAAGCCGACAAACAGGCTCGCAAACAGCGGACGACCAAGCATCGTAATGCCAAATGCCTGCTCGTCCATAGACGCCATAATGCGACCAGCGCAACTAGGAGGTACTGGGCAACTATTCTGATTAACCCCAGAAATAAGCCTGTAGGCGAGACGTTCAGAACAGCTCGCCTACAGGCAACAGCAGCAATTTGAAAGGATTAGTAGTTCATCTGGTGATAGTAGCGACGCGTGGTGAGCGGGTGGTTGCGGACGTGCTCGAGATGGCAGCTCAGGC
>CALLST010000055.1:0-1960 GCA_938011875.1 uncultured Collinsella sp.
ACGCGGGTCTTGCCCGAGCCCGGCATGCCGATCAGCGCGATGTTCTGTTCGCGGCGTGACAGGCGCTCCGTTACGTCCAGGATGCGCTCGCGCGGGGTGACTTGGCCGGTGTAGCGCTCGACAGCTTGTGCCGCCTGGGCAACAAGCATGAGCAGGCCACCGATGCAGGGGATGCCGCGGCGCTCGGCCTCGAGCATGAGTCCCGTGCGAGCGGGGTTGTAGACAATGTCGATAACGCCCTCGAGCGCATCGAGCCCTTCGAGTGTGCAAGGCGCGTCGGGGCAGTGGGGGAACATGCCGGCAGGCGTGCAGTTGACGAGCAGGGCGGCGTCGGACTGCTGCGCGATGTTGCTGTAGTTGACTTCGCTCGTGCGACCCACGGGTACGACGATGGCGCCCATGTCTCCCAGCACCATACTTGCCGTGGTGCCGGCGCCGCCGGTGGCACCGAGCACGAGGGCCTTCTTGCCGGCAACCTCAACGCCCAACTCCTCGACCAGGCACCGAAAACCAAAGTAGTCGGTGTTGTCGCCGCGCAGGCGACCGTCAGGTAGGCGTGTGATGGTGTTGACGTTGCCCATGCGCTCGGCCAGGGGACTCAACTCGTCCAGGTATTCCATGACGGCGCGCTTGTAGGGGATGGTCACGTTGGTGCCCTCCCATTCGTCGCCGGTCATAAAGGCCTGGAGGTCCTCGGGCTCGCGCTCAAAGCGCACGTACTCAAGCCCCGCGAGCTCCTTGTAGATGGTCGGGGTGTAGCTGTGGCCCAGCACACGGCCCAGTACGCCGTAGGGACGGGTTGCGGCGGTATCGGTCATCTAGAGCACCTCCGTGTAGCTGCCAAAGTAGGTGAAGCTCTCGCACACGTCGTCGATGGAATCGAGCAGGTCGTCGAGGGCCTTGCTGCCAAAGGGGCAGTCCAGGTCAAAGTAGAACATAAACTCAAAGTCGTGCCCGGGGATGGGACGGCTCTCGAGTTTGATGAGGTTGATGTTGAGCGCGTAGAAGCGCTCGAGCACGCGGTAGAGGGCGCCCGGCTCGTTGGCCGTGGTGATCATGAGCGAGGTGCGGTTGGCGCCGGGGTAGACGCGCGGCTCGCGGCTGATGACGACAAAGCGCGTGTAGTTGTTGTCAGAGTCCTGGATATTGGGTTCCAGCACCTCCAGGCCATAGAGTGCCGCGCAGCTACGCGATGCGATGGCGGCAACATCGGTGCGCTCGGAGCTGGCGACCATCTCGGCCGACATGGCGGTGTTGGGGTACTTGGTGGCGTGCAGACCGTGCGCCTCGATAAAGCTAGCGCACTGCGCGATGGCCTGACCGTGGCTGTAGACCTCGCGTATGTCCGCGAGCTTGGTGCCGGGCTTGACGAGCAAGTTGTGGTCGATCTTGAGGCGCAGCGAGCGCACGATATGGAAGTCGAACTGGGCGAGCAGGTCGTAGACGGCGTTGACCGAGCCGGCGGTGGAGTTCTCGATGGGCAGCACGCCAAACTCGCAGAACCCGTCGCGTACGGCGCGCATGACGCCCTCGAAGGTCTCGAAAAACGCGATGTCGGGCACGTCGAAGAGCTTGCACGCGGCTATCTGGCTATAGGCACCTTCTACGCCCTGGCAGGCAACGGTGGCCGTTTGAGGGAAGGGCGTGTCGGAGGCTGCAGCCGTGGCGTGGGCCTTTTGCGAGACGGTAATGCCCTTGAGCTCGTTGATATAGCGCTGCTGCTCGGCCTTGCTCATGCTCATGAGGAGACGGAACAGGGTGATGGTCTGGGCCTCGTAGCGCTCGGGTGCGCGACTGGCGAGGTTGTTGAGTTTGGAGCGCTCGCGGGCGGGGTCGAAGACGGCCTTGCCCATCTCGATTTTTGACTTGGCGACCTCGGTGGCAATGTCCATGCGCTCGACAAAGCTGTTGAGGAGCGAGGTGTCGATGGCAGCGATGGTCTGGCGAATATCGGCACGGT
>CALLST010000056.1:0-1541 GCA_938011875.1 uncultured Collinsella sp.
ACGGCCGCAAGGCTAAAACTCAAAGGAATTGACGGGGGCCCGCACAAGCGGTGGAGCATGTGGTTTAATTCGACGCAACGCGAAGAACCTTACCTGGGCTTGAAATATACCGGACCGGCTGTGAAAGCAGTCTTCTCTTCGGAGCTGGTATACAGGTGCTGCATGGCTGTCGTCAGCTCGTGTCGTGAGATGTTCGGTTAAGTCCGGCAACGAGCGCAACCCGTGTCATTAGTTGCCAACAGGTAATGCTGGGGACTCTAATGAGACTGCCTGTGTTAAGCAGGAGGAAGGCGCGGATGACGTCTAGTCAGTATGGCCCTTACGCCCAGGGCTGCACACGTGCTACAATGGGGGGTACAATGAGAAGCGAAGTCGCGAGGCGGAGCAAATCTACAAAACCTCTCTTAGTTCAGATTGCAGTCTGCAACTCGACTGCATGAAGTTGGAATCGCTAGTAAATGCGTATCAGCTACGACGCATTGAATACGTTCCCGGGCCTTGTACACACCGCCCGTCACATCATGGGAGTTGATTGCACCCGAAATCGGTGATCCGACCTGCAAAGGAAGAAGCCGCCTAAGGTGTGGTCGATGACTGGGATGAAGTCGTAACAAGGTAGCCGTAGGGGAACCTGCGGCTGGATCACCTCCTTTCTAAGGAGCAAGCCCGAACCGTCACGGTTGTGACATCACATGGTTCGAGGTTATGGCTAAACTCCGGGTAACACCGGATGCGCCGGTTCAGCAATGGCCGGCAAAACACAACGGATTACATCGCACTATTCAAAGTTCAATCACGATTGCGGAAGGAATTCCGCGGGTTGATTTAAAAATCATGAAGCATTCAAGGGGCCGTAGCTCAATTGGCTAGAGCACCTGCTTTGCAAGCAGGATGTTGAGGGTTCGAGCCCCTTCGGCTCCACCAGTCAATACTTTACGGTGTTGAAGATGGAGTTGAACCGAAGATTGAGGCGGCTTGAAGCTGCAGGCTTTTCCGAGGCTCGGTGCCGACGGTCGGTCGTGACCGGAGGAACCGGATTTTTTGGGGAATCGGGCGTATAGCTCAGTTGGTTAGAGCGCGTCCCTGATAAGGACGAGGTCCTTGGTTCAAATCCAAGTACGCCCACCATCTTATGGGATTTGAATGCGATTGGTAACGTTTTACCGCGTTTACGGACGCGGGAAAATCGCGGTTTTCGGACTGCGTGTTGTTTGACAATTAAAGAAAATATCTTGAAGAAAATCTGCAAGAAAAAGTTATCGACACACGGAAGTGTGATCGTTAACCAACTTTTGTTGAGAGACAAGTAGACAAAATTTATGTTTCTTGGTGGTTAAGCTACTAAGGGCACATGAAGGATGCCTTGGCACTATCAGGCGATGAAGGACGTGGTAAGCTGCGAAAAGCTTCGGGGAACTGCACGCGAGTTTTGATCCGGAGATGTCCGAATGGGGAAACCCGGCTGGAGTAATGTTCAGTCATCCTTAACTGAATCCATAGGTTAAGGAAGCGATACGTGGGGAAGTGAAACATCTCAGTAC
>CALLST010000057.1:0-2246 GCA_938011875.1 uncultured Collinsella sp.
ACGTCAGAACAAAACCCTAACAACAGGACACCCATGCCTCAGGAAAAAGACATTGCTTCCGACTGCACCTCTTTCGCCACAGCCCTCGGTCATGCTGCCCCGGCTGCCGCCCCGCCCGCCTCTTTTCCCGCCTCTGCACCGGCCCCGCGCCCCCGCACCGTTAAACAACGCCCCCCCGAGCTCCCCTCCGGCGGTGGCGTTTTCCTGTTCGCACTCGCGCGGTGCGCATGCGATTGTTCTTAATGCAGCCCAACCTGTATGTGCCAGCGTGCGACAATTGGGGCTGCCGATATCACAACACTGAGAGAAGCCCGTCATGGAAGCGCATCAAAAGCAGATAACCGTTTATTCGAATCATACGGAAAGCGCGCCTGTCATCTACCTTCCTGTGGTCGTGGGCGACGGCAGCGAGGTTTATAAGTGTTGCCGAGAGCTCGACTGTCCGCCATTCGCCCTCGTCACCATTGGCGGGCTCGATTGGAATCGCGAGCTGAGTCCCTGGGAATGCGACGGGACCGTGCGCGATGCCGAGCCCTTTGGCGGACAGGCGTCTGAGTTTCTCGATGAACTGCTGAATCAGATAGTCCCACAGGTCGAATCATCACTTCCCTGCCCGCCTTCCTGGCGCGGCATTGCCGGCTACTCATTGGCGGGCCTCTTTGCACTTTGGTCCCTCTGGCAGACCGATGCCTTTGACCGCGCCGCAAGCGCATCGGGGTCGCTGTGGTTTCCCGAATTTGTCGACCGTGCCAGCACGGCTTCTTTTGCCGGCAGCCCGCAAGCCATCTATCTGTCACTCGGCAAAAAGGAAACCAAGACGCCCAACCGCATGATGCGGCACGTACTCGACGATACGCACGCGATGGAAGAGCTGCTTATCGAGCGTGACATTCCAACAACGCTGGAGCTCAACCCCGGCAATCACTTTGCCCAAACTGACCTGCGCATGGCGCGCGGCATCCACTGGATACTGACGCATTAAAAATGGCGTCCACGCGTACATACGCATGGACGCCATTTTTAATTTGGCTGAACGCAGCTACTATTCGGCAGTCTCCTCAAGCTCGGAAGTATCGAACTCAAAGTCATTACCGGGCAGGATGGCGTTGAGCACAATGCCCACCAGCGAGCCCACGGCAAGGCCCGAAAGCGAAATCGTCACGCCGCCCAGCTCCAGCACGATGGCACCGGCGGTGCTATAGGCAATGCCGAGAGAAAGTACGAGCACCAGAGCTGCCACCAGCACGTTGCGGTTGTTCTGGAAATCGACCTGGTTTTCGATAAGGTTGCGAACGCCCACGGCACTGATCATGCCGTAGAGCACGAGCGACACGCCGCCGATTACACACGCCGGCATAGCAGCGATCACAGCAGCAAACTTGGGGCAGAACGAAAGCACGATGGCGCAGCAGGCGGCAATGCGAATCACGCGCGGGTCGAACACGCGCGTCAGGGCGAGCACGCCGGTGTTCTCACCATACGTAGTGTTGGCCGGAGCGCCAAAGAGCGAAGCCAGAATCGTGGCAAGGCCGTCGCCGAGCAGCGTGCGATGCAGACCGGGATCGGCAATGTAGTTGCGCTCGCAAGTCGAACCGATAGCAGAGATATCGCCGATATGCTCGATCATGGTCGCGAAGGCCAGCGGCATGATGGTGATGATGGCCGTCGTGGCAAGACCGCTATCGAACTGCGGTCCAAAGAGCGCAAACACGGTGTTGTCCCACACGACGGGCAAGCCAACCCAGGGGGCAGCTGCGACGCCAGAGAAGTCGACCTCACCCAACGCAGCCGCAACGGCATAGCTCACCACAACGCCCAGCAAAATCGGCACGATCTTGACCATGCCACGGCCCCAGATGTTGCAGATGACGATAACAGCAACGCCAATGACAGTCACAAGCCAGTTGGTCTGGCAGTTAGCAATAGCGGAACTTGCCAGGATCAAGCCGATGGAAATGACGATGGGGCCAGTCACCACCGGCGGAAAGAAACGCATGACACGCTTGGCGCCAAACGCGCGGAAGAGCGCCGCCAGCACCGGATAGAGCAGACCGGCACAAGCTACGCCCAGGCAGGCGTAGGGCAAAAGCTCGGTCTCGCCGTTGGGCGCGATGGCGGCATAGCCGGCAATAAAGGCAAACGAGGATCCCAAGAATGCGGGGACCTTACCGCGCGACAGGAAGTAGAACAGGAGCGTGCCCAAGCCGGCAAACAAAAGCGTCGCCGAAACCGAGAGACCGGTGAGC
>CALLST010000058.1:0-14277 GCA_938011875.1 uncultured Collinsella sp.
TCCCTTTAAGACCGACTACAAGATTGAGTTCGATGACCGCGCGCAGACAATCTCGGGGATGTCGCACGCAGTTTGCGATGCGTATCAGGAAACAGCCCGGTTTGACCTGGAATACAACGGTGAGCAGGGCCATTCGTCTCGCGGCGGGCGCATTCACGATGAAAAACGCAATACGGGTTTGGCGTCCATGGGAATCGAGGTCGCGACGGTCAACAACGAGATGCTCTGCGACATGGAAGCGATGGAAGCGCTCGCATGGCGCATCCACCAGCGTATGGGTAAACGATATCAGAATCGTGTAGAGGCTCGTCGAAAGAGGCAAGATGCTCTGCTGAATACGCTCCGAGCGTGCTTTGGGCTCAAGCCGGCGTAAAACTATGGCTTTATAGGGGGTCTGTTTATATGCCATGTGCAAAAACGGCAAATATGAGTACTGTTACTAGATTAGTGACAGCAAAAATAAAGAAACTTGGGCCGAAAAACTGGATTCAGCGAAGAGATAATAAACGAATGTGGAATATCTTGGCGCCAAGCGGGCTGTGCGGAACTCAAAAAGGGCTCGTGGGGCGGAAATACGCTGCTACTAAATTGGTAGCAGTACTCATATTTGCCGTTTTTTGCACACGGCACCCTGAGACGGGTGCCCCGGGGCTCCCCGTGGGGGAGCTCCGGGCTTCATGGGGGCACGAATGGTCCGCCCCGACCTGCGAAATCTGTGCTCGCGATGCGAATAACGTCCCTAACCTTAAACTATAGCTTGAACTTAGCTATAATGCGCTACGTTCCTGCCAGGCTGTGGTTGCGGACGGACGAAATGCCCGTCCTAGTCCAAGACAGACGCGGTCAAAGGGATCCACGTAAGCGACCGCGTGCGCGCGGCGCGATCATGGCGCGTCCTAGATGTAAGCCGCACCGTCCGTTCTACTTTCTTTGGGGCAATACCGCCTCGCGGGCGAGCGGGCCAGTCGTGAAGGTGGCTGCGGCCTCCCGAGCAAACGCCCCGGTGCGCAAGTGTGGGGTCAAATACCAGGTCAGCTGGTGGGAACAACCCGATATTCCGTGCGGGGCACGGATCGTATACGACACAGAAGGCAGGGTAGTGGACATGGTGAGGGGCAGCTTGATGCATGCGGCTCGGTTAGGTGCTGGGGCCGCGGCGGTCATTGCCGTTTTGGGCCTGAGCGGATGCGCGTTCAATCCACTGTCCACGTTCACGACGCCCACGATCGACCAGATCGAGCGCGAGACCGTTACCCCCACGGTATCGGACGATGCCCTGGTCACGCCGGGAACCCTGACGGTCGCCCTCGATACGTCCGATGCACCGCAGGCCATGCAGGATGCCGACGGAAACCTCACGGGCTATGCGGTCGATGCCGCTCGTGCCCTCGCATGCCGCATGGGTCTCAAGGTCGCCTTTGTCGATGCGTCCTCGGCCGATTCCGCGCTCAGCGATAAAAAGGCGGACATCTTCATTGGCGACATCAAGTCTGCGGGCGGCGACATCAGCTCGCTTGGCACCTGTCTGTACGATGCCGCCGCCGTATTCGGCAGGAGCAGTGACGGCGAGTCGCTGAGCGTTTCCACCGAAACGCTTAACACCGCTACCCTGGGCGTTCAGACCTCCTCGGCCTCGCAGGAGGCGCTCGCCAAGCAAAGCATCACCGCCAACCAAAAGACCTACTCCAACATCAACGAGTGCTTTGAGGCGCTCGAGTCCGGCGAGGTCGACTATGTGATCTGCGACTCCACGGCTGGCGGTTACCTTGCGCGACTGATGAGCGAGATCTCCTATGTCGGTGCGCTCGAGGCGCCCTCGACGCTTGGTGTTGCAGGCCTTTCGTCCAATGACGAACTGTGCCGTGCCGTGAGCGATGCCCTCGACGGTATTACGGCCGACGGCACGCTCGAGGCGGTCCACTGCGTCTGGTATGGCCAAATGCCCTATGACCTTACCGCCAAGACTGTTTCGGGGGCCAATGTGCAGGCATCCGACTCCACGTCCAACGAGACCGAGTCCTCCGATGGCGACACCTCCGATAACAACGGCGACAGTCCGTCGTCTAGCCAGGAGGGCACCATCACCGACGATGACATCAACAAGCTCAATAGCTAGTTATTGGTAGGGGTGGCGCCTGCCACACGCTGAACAAGGCGCTTCTTCACGGTTTCAACACGCATGGCCGGGTCTCCCCAATAAGGGAGCCCGGCTTTTCTATTTTGGTAAAAACGGCAGGTAAAAGCTGATTTCCAGGAAAAAACTAGCTTTGCCGACGCCCTCCTATAGCGCACTTTGTCACGGAAAAGTGCGAGACTTCGGTATGCGGTATCAAGCAGTCGTTATTCGGGTCTTTGGGAATTCGCGTGATTAAATGCACGGCAATGGGTACATAGCCAGTACAGTAAGTCCCCGAGGCAGATTGGAGCCACGTATGGATATCAAGGTTTCTGGACGCAAGACGACGGTAACCGATGCTCTGCGTGCGCATGTGGATGAGAAAATCGGCGAGGCGCTCAAGGTTTTCGACATCGAGCCCATGACAGTCGACGTCGTGCTTCGTTATGAGAAGAACCCCTCGAACCCCAACCCGGCAATCGTCGAGGTCACGGCTCGTGCCCGCGGTTCCGTGATTCGCGTTGCCGAGCACGGCGCAGATATGTATGCCGCCATCGACCTCTCCGCCGATAAGGTCACCCGCCAGCTGCGCAAGTTCAAGACCAAGGTCGTGGACAACCGCCAGGGTGGTGCCAGTGCCGCGGATGTCGCGCCGGTCGAGCGCGTTGAGGATCTGGCCGACCTGCTGCTGCCCGAGGAGGACGACGACCTGCTCGTCCGCGAGAAGGTCATCGATGTCACCCCGATGACCGAGGAGCAGGCGCTGGTGCAGACCGATTTGCTGGGCCACGACTTCTACGTGTTCGAGAACGCGACGACCGGTCTCATCAATGTGGTGTATCACCGTAAGAATGGTGGATATGGCATCATCAAGCCCCGCATCGAAACACTTGACGAGTAAAATACGTTAACTTGCATGAGTTAACGGTTGGCGGCCATCCCATGCGGGTGGCCGCCTTTTTACGTAAGGAGTCGCTTTGATGGACAAGGCCGCATCCGCCGGTCATTCGAACCGTTGCCGCATCGTCGTCGATACCTGCTGCGACTTTAGCCCCGAGGTCGCCGCGAACCTCGATGTCGATATCCTGGGTTTCCCTTTCATTATCGATGGCGAGGAGCGCACAGACGACATCTGGTCGAGCATGAGCCCTAAGGAGTTCTACGACCGCATGCGCGCCGGTGCCCGCGTGTCCACCTCGGCTGTGTCGCTCGGTCGCTATATCGAGTTTTTTACCGAGTGCGCCAAAGAGGGCACGCCCACGGTCTACCTGTGCTTTACCTCGGCGCTGTCGTCGAGCTACAACTCCGCGTGCCAGGCGGCAGATGTCGTGCGCGCCGAGTATCCCAACTTTGAGCTCTACGTGGTCGACAACGCTCTGCCCTGCGCGACCGGTGCGCTCTTGGCGCTCGAGGCCGTGCGCCAGCGTTCGGCGGGACTGACCGCCAAGCAGCTGGTCGATTGGGCAAACGAGGCAAAGACCTACGTGCACGGCTACTTTACGCTCGAGAGCTTCGACGCACTGGCTGCCGGCGGCCGCATTCCTCCCGCGGCGGCGCAGCTCACGGCAAAGCTCGACGTCAAGCCCGAGCTCTCCTACGACCTGGCCGGCTCGCTGTCGCTGATCGGCGTCAACCGCGGCCGCAAGAAGGCGCTCAAGTCCATCCTCAAGTCGTTCCGCGAGAACTACGTGCCCGATCGCACCATGCCCATCGCCATCATGACGGCCGATGCCGAGAAGGACGGCGACTGGCTCGAAGCCGCCATCCGCAAGGAGGAGGGTTGCGCCGACGTCACGATCATTCGCGGCTCCGTGGGTCCCACCATCGGCTCGCACGTGGGCCCCGGCATGGTGGGCTGCGCGTTTTGGGGTAAGAACCGCGCCGACAAGGCGTCGCTTTCCGACCGTATCGCCCGCCGCGTGCGCGGTCAGTAGGCAAGCGCTGCGTCCGTAATCGCCCTCGACTCACAGCCCAAACGCTGGCACCGAGTATTCAACCTGGTAACAACACCCAACCCAAAAGGAAAGGTTTCATGGCAAACAAGCTCTCCGTCGCATTCATCGGCACCGGAATTATGGGTGCCCCCATCGCCGGCCACATTCTGGACGCTGGCTATCCCGTCACGGTCAACAACCGCACCAAGTCCAAGGCTGCAGCGCTCGTTGAGCGCGGTGCCGTCTGGGCCGATACGCCGGCAGATGCCGCGGCGAACGCCGACGTCGTCTTTACCATGGTGGGCTATCCCTCCGAGGTCGAGGAGCTCTACCTGGCGGGCGACGGCCTGCTCGCGTGCACTAAGCCCGGCGCGGTCCTGATCGACCTCACCACGAGCTCGCCCGAGCTGGCGCGCGACATTGCCGAGGCCGCCCAGGTCTCCGGCCGCATGGCGTTTGACTGCCCCGTCACCGGCGGCGAGTCGGGTGCTATCGCCGGCACGCTTACGGCTATCGTGGGCGCTACCGAGAACGACATTGCCCCGGTCCGCGATATCCTTTCCACCTTTGCGGCAACCATCTGCTGCTTCGACGGCGCCGGCAAGGGCCAGGCTGCCAAGCTCGCCAACCAGGTGTCGCTGGGCGCCTGCATGGTCGGCATGGCAGACGCCATGGCATTTGCCGAGCTGAGCGGCCTTGACCTGGAGAAGACCCGCCAGATGATCCTGGGCGGTACCGGCAAGTCCGGCGCCATGGAGAGCCTGGCTCCCAAGGCGCTCGACGGCGACTACAAGCCCGGCTTTATGGTCGAGCACTTCATCAAGGACCTGCGCTTGGCGCTCGCCTATGCCGACGATCGCGAGCTTGCGCTGCCCGGCGCCGACGTGGCCTTTACGCTCTACGACATGCTCGATGCCATCGGTGGTGCCAAGCTGGGCACCCAGGCCATCACGGTCCTCTATAAGGAGGAAGCCGACGCCATCGCCGCCGGTCTGGACTGGTCACAGTATCGTCCCGAGGAGCATGGTGCTCACGAGGAAGGCTGCGGTTGCGGCGAGCATGGCGACGACCACGAGTGCGGTTGTGGCCACCACCATGGCGAGGACCACGAGTGCTGCGGCGGCCACGGCCATGACGACGGCCACGAGTGCTGCTGCGGCCACCATCACGGGGAGTAGCGCCCATGAGCTGGACGTTCGTGGTGCTTGCGCTGGTGCTCTTTCTCTTTGCGATCTACATCGGCTTTTTGTGCGGCCAGTGGGCGTGCGAAAAGCGCGTCATCACCAAGCGCGACTACTGGATTGCCAACTTTGCGGGAGCGGCGGCAGTCATCCTGCTGACCTGGGTGTTCTCGCTGTTCCCGCTGGTGCAGTTTGCGCCGATCGGCTGGCTCGGCGGCTTTATCGCCGGCCTTAAGATGAGCTTTGGCGAGTCCGTCGGTCCGTGGCGCAAGCACGACGAGGTCTTTAACGTCAACAAAGCACACCGCGCCGCCGCCGACGCGGGCGATGCCGAGGAACGCCGCCGTGCGCGTCGCAATGGCGCGGCCGACCGACAGCTCGTCTCGGTCACCGATGACAGCAAGGGTGCTGACAAGCACGCTAAGAAATAGTAAAAAGAGGTAACTATGGCAGAAAACAAAGACGAACAGCTCACCGACGAGGAGCTGGCACAGCTCCAGCTGGCAGAGGAGAACGAGAACGCCGTCGACCGCCTGGTCCAGGAGCTCGGCTGCCCCACGCGCCGCATCCGCCAGTTTGCCGCCCGCGTGCTGCACCTGCTTGCCGAGCGCGATCCGCAGCGCGTCGTGCCCTGCGTGCCCGCGCTGATCGAGGCGCTCGACCGCCCCGAGGCTCAGACCCGCTGGGAGGCTCTCGATGCCCTGGCGGCGCTCGCCACCACCTGCCCCGAGCAGCTGGGCGATGCCTTTGAGGGCGCCGAGACCGCGCTGTTCGATGAGATTTCGTCCACGCTGCGCTATGCCGCCTTCCGCCTGCTGTGCGTGTGGGGCGCCACGAGCGTCGAGCGTTCGCGCGAGGCTTGGCCCATCCTGGACGAGGCCATCCAGTGCTACCACGGCGACCTCGAGTATCGCGACATGCTCGGTTGCCTGTACGAGTTTTGCCAGGGCGAGATCGACGCCGAGGTCGCCGAGAAGCTCGCGCTGCGCCTTAAGTTCGACGCCGAGAACGGCAAGGGCAGCTATCTCAAGGCCCGTTCGAGCGAGATTTGCGAAATGCTTGTTAAACGTTTTGGCCTGGATCTCTCCAAAAAGAAGAAGCGTGCTAGCGTTAAAAAATCTGACGACGCCGAAGACGAGGAGTAACAGATTATGGCGCACGATGTAGTCCTGATTCCCGGTGACGGTATCGGTCCCGAGATTACGCAGGCCATGCGCCGCGTGGTCGAGGCCACTGGTGTCCAGATCAACTGGAACGTCCAGGAGGCCGGTGCCGGCGTCATGGACGAGTTTGGCACGCCGCTGCCCCAGCACGTGCTCGATGCGGTCGCCGAGACCAAGGTTGCCATCAAGGGCCCCATCACTACGCCGGTCGGCACGGGTTTCCGCAGCGTCAACGTGGCCCTGCGCAAGCACTTCGACCTGTACGCCTGCGTGCGACCTTGCCTGTCGCAGCCGGGCGATGGCTCGCGCTTCCGCGATGTCGACCTGGTCATCGTGCGCGAGAACACCGAGGACCTCTACGCCGGCATCGAGTTCGATGAGGGCGCTGCCGAGGTCGAGGAGCTCTCGCAGCTTGGCGAGCGCTCGGGCCAGACGGTCTTCGCCGCCGATTCCGCCATCTCAATTAAGCCCATCTCCATCGCCAAGAGCCGCCGCATTGTGGAGTACGCCTTTGAGTACGCCCGCCGCTGCGGCCGTAAAAAGGTGACGGCCGTGCATAAGGCCAACATCATGAAGGCGACCGACGGCTTGTTCCTGTGCGTTGCGCGCGAGGTGGCCGCCAACTATCCCGATATCGAGTTCAACGACAAGATTGTCGACGCCACCTGCATGGGCCTGGTCCAGAACCCCAACGACTTCGATGTCCTTGTACTGCCCAACCTGTACGGCGACATCGTGAGCGACCTGTGCGCCGGCCTAGTGGGCGGCTTAGGCATGGCCCCCGGCTCCAACATCGGTGCCGACTGCGCCATCTTCGAGGCAACGCATGGCTCCGCGCCCGATATCGCTGGCCAGGATATCGCCAACCCCACAGCCGAGATCCTCTCTGCTGCGATGATGCTCGATCACCTGGGCGAGAACGACGCTGCCAATCGCATTCGCGCCGCCGTATCTACCACGCTCGACGAGGGCGAGCAGGTTACCGGTGACGTGCGTCGTGCCCAGACCGGCTCCGTCGAGGGGGCCGTGGGCACGCAGGCCTTTGCCGATGCCGTTATCGCGCACCTGGCCCAAGGCATGCACGCTGCAAACGCCTAAATAGTACTTAAGTGTTTGCGTATAACCTAAGAATCAATACGCCCGGCGCTCTGCCGGGCGTATTCTATTGGGGACTATGTTTCCTAACAAGGAGTAACTGATATGGGTCTGATTCAAAAGAAGGACGAGAAGGACGAGATCGACGGCATCCAGATCATCGAGCGCGGCGAAGGCCCCGACGGTGACGAGGACGAGAAAATCGACCTGGTCGCCGGCACGTCTGCCGAACATATTGCCGCCGGCACGACCGCCGAGGAGGAGGACGCTCGCCTGGAGGCAAAGATCGCCGCGGACGCCGCCGACGAGAACCTCATGCCCGAGGCTCAGGATGAGGACGACGACTCCGACGTGGACGACCACGCTTGCAAGCACAAGAAGACGATGATTGCCGCCTTTGTGGTCGCCGTCGTGATCGCTGCCGTGGTCGGCTTCTTTATCGGCAACGGTGGTTTTGGCGGCAAGGGCGTCGGCTCGGCGACCCTGACCGAGGACCAGCTCGATTCGACCGTGGCAAGCTATAGCTACAACGGCAAAAAGAGCGACATCACCGCGCGTGAGGCCATCGAGAGCCAGTACAGCCTCGACACCGTCAAGGGCGACGACGGCAACTACACCGCTCCGTCTGCCGACGTTATCCTGTCCTACGTGCGCAACCAGATTCTGCTGGACGCTGCCGAGGACGAGGGCATTACCGTCTCCTCTAAGGAGATGAAGCAGTACGCCGAGGAATCCATCGGCACTTCGGACTACAAGACCATGGCCACGCAGTATGGCGTGTCCAAGGACCAGGCCAAGCAGATCGTCCGCCAGTCCGCGACGCTGCAGAAGCTCTACAAGAAGAAGGTGGGCGATAGCTCCGCAAGCATGCCGACCGCCCCGACCGAGCCTGCTGACGGCAACGAGGAGACCGCGAGCAAGGACTACGCCGATTACATCATCAACCTTGCCGGTGACGAGTGGGATAGCGAGAAGGGCACCTGGAAGGATGCCGACAGCACCTATGCCAAGGCCTTCGCTGACGATGCCTTTACGGCCGATAGCGCTACCTATAAGCAAGCCATGACCGCCTATTACACCGCCTACCAGCAGTATTCCTCGCAGGCTTCGAGCGCCAGCTCCAAGTGGACCGAGTATGCGAACGGCCTCTACGCCAAGGCCAACATCAGCATCTACGGCCTGTTTGCGTAAGGTTTGCCTGCACTACTGCGCGCTAACCGATCTACCTGATTGAGCCCGCTAGAACGGACAACGTTCTAGCGGGCTTTTTGTTGCCGAAATCAATAGGATAGGCCTCGCGCCCGCACAAGCGCTCCATCGGGTTCCCCTAATTCATCTGGGAAAACAACTGCAAACGATTGCAAGTGACCGGTGAACGGTCGAAAACTACCGTTCACCGATAATCTCAAAACTGGTTCTAACTGGTATTAAGTCAAAAAGACCAATTCACATATCTTCACAATGACCTGCAATTTTTCTACACGCTATTTTTAGCCGCCCTGCGTTGTTTAGACACCGGGAAAGATCCGTTCTTTTGCCAAAGCGTTTCGAAACGGTTTCAAAACCGCAGGTAGAAGTGTTAACGAGCGGTAAACGGTCGAAATATCACCGTGAGCGGTGCAAAAACGTTTTACTGTTTGAATCAGCGAAAGCGATCTCTTCTGGGGTGATATAGTGACAACAACACGTCACGTGGTTACTACCAGTTTAGAAACCACTGGTCTTCAAAGAACGCTTTCCAAGAAGCTTTAAGGGCGAGCGCCCGCTGGCTTCCGAAAATCATCGGACTCAGATTGTACACACCTTCGGAAGGGAAATTTGAATGGTTGGCTTTATTCTTACCGGTCATGGACAGTTCGCACCCGGCCTTGCAAGCGCTATCGCTATGGTTGCCGGCGACCAGCCTGCTTTTACCGTCGTTCCTTTTGAGGGCGATCAGGCCGCATCCTACGGTGAGGATCTCCGCGCCGCTATTACCGCCATGCGCGAGGAGTGCGATGGCGTGCTCGTCTTTACCGACCTGCTTGGCGGCACCCCGTTCAACCAGTCGATGATGATTGCCCAGGATGTCGACAACGTCGAGGTTCTGACTGGCACCAACCTTCCCATGGTTATTGAGCTCCTGTTCCTCCGCGGCAATGCCACGCTCGCCGAGCTTGGCGAGCAGGCCGTGACCGTTGGCCAGACGGGCATCACCGCCCAGACGGTCGCATCCGTTGCCGGCTCCGAGGAAGAGGATATCTTCGGCGACGAGGACGGCATCTAATGGCCGATTTCGGAGCCAACGTCCTGAGCTCCTCGGTCGCCCTTTTAGGCCTGCTTGTCATCATGGGCTTGATTTACACCATCTGGTCGCAAATCAACATGAAGAAGAAGCAGAAGTACTTCAAGGAGCTGCACACCGAGCTCAAGCCGGGTCAGGAGGTTCTTTTCGCCGGCGGTATCTACGGAACCGTCAAAGGCATCGAAGGCGAGAAGGTCCAGATCAAAGTCCGATCCGGAGCCGTCGTAGATGTTTCGCGTTACGCGATTCAGGAGATCAAGTAACTGTCGTCAGCAAATATCGAAAGGAAGCTGATCAACATGGCAGAACCCAACATTCTTCTTACCCGCATCGATAACCGACTGGTTCATGGTCAGGTTGCCACCCAGTGGAACTCCACTCTGGGCTCCAACCTCATCCTCGTCGCCAACGACGACGTGGCGTCCAACACCATGCGCCAGAACCTCATGAAGATGGCCGCTCCCGCCGGCGTCGCTACGCGTTTCTTCTCCCTGCAGAAGACCATCGACGTCATTGGCAAGGCGAGCCCGCGCCAGAAGATCTTCATCGTGGCCGAAACACCGGAAGACGTGCTTACGCTCGTCAAGGGCGGTGTGCCTATAAAGAAGGTAAACATCGGCAACATGCACATGTCGGAAGGAAAGCGCCAAGTCGCCACCTCCGTCGCAGTTAACGACGAGGATGTCGCTGCGTTTAAAGAGCTGCAGGAATTGGGGGTGGAGTTGGAGATCAGGCGCGTTCCGAGCACGCCTGTTGAGGACACGAGCAAGCTCTTCTCGTAATCCTCGTGATCCACGTTGTCAGGAGTGAAACCCTGACGTTCTGTACGTGATATCCAAAGTGCGTACATTCATTTTGAAAGGAGGAGCAAGATGGAATACTCGATCATCCAGATCGCTCTGGTCTTCGTCGTCACGTTCATCGCGGCAATCGACCAGTTTGACTTCCTCGAGTCTCTCTATCAGCCCATCGTCACCGGCGCCGTCATCGGTCTTATCCTTGGCGACCTCAACACCGGTCTTCTCGTGGGTGGTACCTATCAGCTCATGACGATCGGCAACATGCCGATCGGAGGCGCTCAGCCGCCTAACGCCGTCATCGGCGGCATCATGGCAGCCATTCTCGCTATCGCCACGGGCCTCGAGCCCAACGCGGCAGTCGGCCTCGCCATTCCGTTCGCTCTGCTTGGCCAGCTTGGCGTTACCCTGGTCTTCACGCTTATGTCCCCGCTTATGTCCACGGCCGATAACATGGCTCACAACGCGGACACCAAGGGCATCGAGCGCCTGAACTACTTCGCCATGGCTCTGCTTGGCCTGATCTTCGCTGTCGTCGTCACCCTGTTCTTCATCGCTGGCGCTACCATCGGTCAGACCATCGCTTCCGCCATCCCGACTTGGCTGCAGACCGGTCTGTCCGCTGCAGGCGGCATGATGCGCTTCGTCGGCTTCGCCGTCCTGCTCAAGGTTATGATGAACCGCGATATGTGGGGCTTCTTCCTCATGGGCTTTGGCCTCGCGCTCATCACCGTTGCCAACGATTCGCTGGCAACCCCTGCTCTGCTCATCCTCGCTCTCATCGGCTTCGGCATCGCTTTCTGGGACTTCCAGCAGCAGACCGAGCTGAAGGGTGCAGCTGTTTCTGACGGAGGTGACTTCGAAGATGGCATCTAATGAGTATGTGATCCCGGAGCACTACGAGGATCTCACTCCTGCTCCGCAGCTCGACCAGAAGACCCTCAACAAGATGGCTTGGCGCTCCTGCTTCCTGCAGGCATCGTTCAACTACGAGCGCATGCAGGCCGCTGGCTGGCTTTACTCCATCATCCCCGGTCTGGAGAAGATCCACACCAACAAGAACGACCTCGCGGCTTCCATGAGCCACAACCTGGAGTTCTTCAACACCCACCCGTTCCTTGTCACCTTTGTTATGGGCATCGTGCTTTCGCTCGAGCAGAACAAGGTTGACATCCCCACGATCCGCGCCGTCCGCGTCGCCGCAATGGGCCCGCTCGGTGGTATCGGTGACGCCCTGTTCTGGCTGACGCTCGTGCCTATCACGGCCGGCATCACCTCCAACATGGCCATCAACGGCAACGCCGCTGCACCGATCATCTTCCTGGTGATCTTCAACGTCGTCCAGTTCGCTCTGCGCTTCTGGCTCATGAACTGGTCCTACAAGCTTGGCACCAGCGCTATTGACGCTCTGACCGCCAACATGCAGGCCTTCACGCGTGCCGCTTCCATCATGGGCGTCTTCGTCGTCGGTTGCCTGGTCGTCACCATGGGTGGCACCCAGATCAACCTCCAGATCCCCAACGGCACCACCCGTGGCCTCTCCGCCACTACCGTGATCGTCTCCGAGAAGGAGGCCGAGAACTTCACCGGTATGGAGGGCATCGATACCGAGACCGCTGAGGCCGGTACCATCGCCATGACCGATAAGGACGGCAACGCCCTTACCGCTTCCGATGCCGACGGCAACGCTGTCGAGTGCGGCGTCACCGATCTGGGCAACGGCATGGAGTCCGTGACCTATGGCACCGTTACCGAGGATCCGGTCAACTTCTCTGTTGCCGACACCCTCAACACCATCGTCCCGAAGCTCGTCCCGCTTATGCTTACGCTGCTGCTTTACTACATGTTCGCTAAGCACAGCTGGACCCCGACCAAGGGCATTCTCCTGCTCTTCGTCCTTGGCATCCTGGGCGCTGGCCCGCTTGGTCTCTGGCCGAGCATCTGGTAAGGCTCTAGCTTGAGGGGTGTGTCCCTACGCGGCTCACACCCCGACCCCTTAAGCCATGTGTATGTTAAAAGCCGCGTGCTCGAAAGAGCGCGCGGCTTTTGTTTTCTTGATGATTCGGGTGCGGCAGACAGATAATGCTAAACACCCTAGGTAGTTAGCCGAATTCGAGCAAAAGGGAGGATAGGATGGCGATCGGAGCGCGTAAGCAACCGCTGTACGATCAGCTGGTCGATATTCTGACCGAAAAGATTGACCATGAATATCGCGCCGGTGACATGATTCCTTCCGAGCGCGAACTTTCGGAGCGCTATGGTCTCTCGCGCACTACGGTACGCCTGGCTCTGCAGGAACTGGAGCGTTTAGGACTGGTGGTTCGGCAGCACGGTCGCGGTACCTTTGTGACCGACCGTTCGGCAAAAGCAACCAATCTTATGCAGTCCTACAGCTTTACCGAGCAGATGCGCGCGATGGGTCGCGACCCCGAGACCACGATTCTCGAGTTTTGCGAGATGGAGGCCGATAAAAATCTGGCCGAGCATATGGGATTGCGTATCGGTGATCGCATTTTTAAGCTTAAGCGCCTTCGTTCTGCCGACAACATGCCCATGATGGTCGAACGCAGCTATCTACCAGTTCGTCAATTTTTGTCCCTAAAGCGACCGCTGCTGGAGCGTAAGCCGCTTTACGATGTGATTGAGCAAGACTTTCAGCAAAAGATACGCGTGGCCGAAGAGGAGTTCTATGCGAGCATAGCCCGTCCCACCGATGCCCACCTTTTGGGAATTGTCGAGGGCTCGCCTGTGCTCGATTTGGTCAGGACTACGTATAACGAGTCAAACGAGGTTGTGGAGTACACACTCTCGGTTGCTCGTGCCGATCAGTTTAAATACAAGGTTTACCACCAGCGTAGCGACTAGTGTTCGCATCGTTTCCATATGATGATTCTTTGCATTTAACTGGTTACTACCAGATAACCAACTGAAGTGTATAATTGCACGTCAGAGGATTACTTCTAGAGAGAGGTATTAGAAATGTTCGAGAAGAGTGTCGAGGAGCTCACCGAGCTCGGCGCCCAGATCACCACGGCCGAGATTGCTCAGCAGCCCGAGCTTTGGCGTGATACGCTCAACATCTATCGCGAGAACAAGGAGGCCATCGAGGCCTTCCTGGCCGAGGCTCGCGCTATGGGCGAGGGTCGTCTGTCCGTTGTCTTCACCGGTGCCGGTACGTCCGACTACGTTGGCGATACCTGCGCCCCGTACCTGCGTCACGCTGGCAACACTGATCTCTACGACTTTAAGCCCATCGCCACGACCGACATCGTGAGCGCCCCGCGCGACTTCCTGCGCGCCGAGGATCCCACGCTCGTGGTTTCCTTCGCCCGCTCTGGCAACAGCCCCGAGAGCCTTGCCGCCGTTGCCGTTGCCAAGGAGCTCGTCCACAACGTCAAGTTCCTCAACATCACCTGCGCTCCCGAGGGCAAGCTCGCCGTCGAGTCTGCCGATGATCCCAACGCGCTGACGCTGCTCATTCCGCGCGCCAACGACAAGGGCTTCGCCATGACCGGTTCTTATTCCTGCATGACCCTGCTCTCTACCCTTATTTTCGACACTGCCTCTGACGAGCAGAAGGCCGAGTGGGTCGAGACGATTGCCAAGATGGGCGAGGAGGTCATCTCCCGTGAGCCCGAGATCGCCGATTACCTGGCTGGCGACTTCAACCGCGTGACCTACTTGGGCTCTGGCTCCTTCGGTGGCCT
>CALLST010000059.1:0-3787 GCA_938011875.1 uncultured Collinsella sp.
GCAGCGGAAAGTTTTAACCAGCTTGACCTCGTCGAGCGCGCTTTCCGCTCCCCAGCCGGATTTGCCGATATACGGCATCAGCAGCCGGGTGTAGCGGTAGGAGGTGCTGACCGGCTTGTACATCACCGGAGGCATATTTTTGTTCTCGCCTTCGTAGAATGTGAGCGCCAGCCCAAGCTGCTTCAGGTTGTTGACGCATGAAATCGACTTGGCCCGGTCACGCGCCTTATTCAGCACCGGCAGCAGAATTGCGGCCAGGATCGCGATAATCGCTATTACCACGAGCAGCTCAATAAGGGTAAAACTCCGGCGCATCATGCCTCGTATGTGAAGCGGGCGGGTGCATTTTTCCTGTTGCATTTGCTTATCCTTTGGCACATTACGCATTTTTACCTCCACCGTAAGTCGGTTATGTTTTTCAAAGGCTCAACTCAAATGTCATATTTACCTGTCCGGCCCAATGCCGTCCGATGTCAACTTTGGAGTGCGGAGATTCATCTCCGCTTTCCAATCGCACATGCTCATGTAATGATACATAAGTTTCATTTGCCTTTCCATACCATTACCGGCCACAAACTGGGTGCCAGTCGTTTGCGGATGGCTCCGGAGGGCCTTTTCAAGGCCTGCCCGCCTGCGGCGTGCACGATCGCCCGTCCGGACCTCCCCGCTCGCTTCGGGACTCCCGTTGACTTGCGAAGCACTCCCATTCGCGGGCGCGGCTTTGCCGCTTACTTGTCCGCCTGCGGCAGCCAACCCCTTCACCGCCCGCGTTGCGGGCTACGCCAGGGGGGGCTTCGCTCACTACGTTCGGCTTCGTCACTATCGTTCCTCGTTACTTGCTGCCGCAAGTAATTCCCTCACATTCGTTCGCGGCGCTGACCGCGCTTGTTGTGCGCCGCGTAAAAGGCAACGTGGCCTTATTTCTTTGCTGACCGACCAAAGCTTGCCTGTGCCAGATGCCGCACGCCCCCGTAGGGGCATTGGCGTGCGCACCCGGCAGCGGCACCTTGCCGCCGCAGTACTGACCGCGCTTGTTGTGCGCCGCGAAAATGGCGATTCGGCCTTATTTGTGCGCCGCGTAAGGTGATATGCCGACCAACCACGGCTCGCCAGTGCCAGGCGCCGCACGCCCCCCGTAGGGGCATTGGCGTGCGCACCCGGCAGCGGCACCTTGCCGCCGCACGGGCAAAAAAAAACCTCAAGTTGTGTGCGAAGCAACTTGAGGTAAAAAAATTTCCGGCACCGTGCTACTCTCCCATAGTCAATTATACAGTACCATCGCCGCTGGAGCCCTTAACTACCGTGTTCGGGAAGGGAACGTGTGTTTCTGCTCCGCTATCAGCACCGGAAAAAATCACAATTAAGAAAACATCTCCTGGAATCATCTCCAAGATCCAATCATCGAGGCTTTCCAACACCTGTTGAGTCAACCTTTTTCTCAGCGCTCCATGCGGAACTTTGAGAAAAAAGGTGGTTAAGCCTCACGGCCGATTAGTAATGGTAAGCTGAATACATTGCTGTACTTACACCGCCATCCTATCAAGGTCATAGTCTTTGACCGGCCTTCAGCCCCTTGCGGGGAGGGATATCTCGTCTTTGGGTGGGCTTGGCGCTTAGATGCTTTCAGCGCTTATCCGTTCCCGACATAGCTACCCGGCAATGCAGCTGACGCCACAACCGGAACACCAGAGGTCAGTCATTCCCGGTCCTCTCGTACTAAGGAATGATCCCATCAAATATCCTGCGCCTGCGGAGGATAAGGACCGAACTGTCTCACGACGTTCTGAACCCAGCTCGCGTACCACTTTAATCGGCGAACAGCCGAACCCTTGGGACCTTCTACAGCCCCAGGATGTGATGAGTCGACATCGAGGTGCCAAACAGCGCCGTCGCTATGGACGCTTGGGCGCTATCAGCCTGTTATCCCCAGAGTACCTTTTATCCGTTGAGCAACGACGATTCCACATTCCATCGCTGGATCACTAGGCCCTGCTTTCGCAACTGCTCGACATGTCTGTCTTACAGTAAAGCACACTTCTACCCTTACGCTCTTCACACGATTGCCAACCGTGCTGAGTGTACCTTCGGGCTCCTCCGTTACAATTTAGGAGGAAACCGCCCCAGTCAAACTGACCCTCTGACACGGTCCGGAGCCCGGATTCACGGGACTCCGTTAGATATCTAATTGCACCAGGGTGGTATTTCACCTGTGGCTCCACCGGTACTGGCGTAGCGGCTTCACAGCCTCCCACCTATGCTACACAAGAACAATCAAATACCAATATCAGATTACAGTAAAGGTTCATGGGGTCTTTCCGTCCTTCCGCAGGTATCCGGCATTTTCACCGGAATTACAACTTCGCCGAGATCCACGTTGAGACAGTGCCGGCATCGTTACACGATTCGTGCAGGTCGGAACTTACCCGACAAGGAATTTCGCTACCTTAGGACCGTTATAGTTACGGCCGACATTCACCAGGGCTTCAGATCGAAGCTTCGCTTGCGCTAACCTCTCCCATTGACCTTTTGGCATTGGTCACGTGTCACTCCATATACATCCTCTTACGAGTTGGCATAGAGCTGTGTTTTTGTTAAACAGTCGCACCGGCCTCTTTATTGCAACCGCCCTAAGCTCGGGGAGTAAATCCCTTCACCAGAGGCGGCACCCCTTATTCCGAAGTTACGGGGCTAATTTGCCGAGTTCCTTAACGTTGGTTTCTCTCGCGCACCTTAGGCTTCTCGCCTCACCCACCTGTGTCGGTTTACGGTACGGATACCCTGTCATCATCGTTTAGAAGCTTTTCTCGTCAGTGCAGTCGCAGTGAATTCGCCAAACTTGCGTTCGGCTACCTTACGCCTCTCAGACTAGTGTGCTGCGGATTTGCCAACAGCACGTCCCACGGGCTTCGACCGGCATATTCAGCAGCCGGCTCACCTGACTCTCTGCGTCCCTCCATCACTCCGACAAGGCAGTACAGGAATATTAACCTGTTGTCCATCGACTACGCTTTTCAGCCTCGCCTTAGGATCCGACTAACCCCGGGCGGACGAACCTTCCCCGGGAAACCTTGGGTTTTCGGTGACCGGAATTCTCATCCGGTTTTTCGCTACTCATGCCTGCATGGTCACTTGTATGCAGTCCACCTCAGATCCCTCTTCGGCTTCAACCCGCATACAACGCTCTTCCACCACCGTGAATAAATTCACGATCCGCGGCTTCGGTTCTGAACTTCAGTCCCGATCATCTTCGGCGCGATATCACTCGACCAGTGAGCTATTACGCACTCTTTAAATGATGGCTGCCTCTAAGCCAACATCCTGGCTGTTTATGCAACATCACATCCTTCAAACCACTAAGTCCAGATTGGGGACCTTAGCCGGCGGTCTGGGCTGTCTCCCTCTCGACCATGAAGCTTATCCCCCATAGTCTGACTCCTGCGGTACGGTTTATGGTATTCGGAGTTTAATAGTTCTTGGTACCCCGGTAAGGGCCCGCGAACAATCAGTAGCTCTACCCCCACAAACTATTTACGCAAGGCTAGCCCTAAAGCTATTTCGAAGAGAACCAGCTATCACTGAGTTTGATTGGCCTTTCACCCCTATCCACAGCTCATCCAAACATTTTTCTACATGAACTGGTTCGGTCCTCCACTGCGTGTTACCGCAGATTCAACCTGGCCATGGATAGATCACTCAGCTTCGGGTCTACTCCAACGAACTAGACGCGCTATTCACACTCGCTTTCGCTTCGGCTCCGCACCAGGCTTAACCTCGCTCGTTAGAGTAA
>CALLST010000060.1:0-6039 GCA_938011875.1 uncultured Collinsella sp.
CGAAGTGCCAGGTAGGCCTCGTAAATCTCGCCACCGGCATTGCCGCGGAAGTCGACGCGGCGGATGACGGGCGTCACGGTGTTGTGCGCTACGCCGTCGGCCGTGTGCGCGACGACGCCAACCGACTCATCGGTCCACTCGCGCCAGGCGAGGATAATCTTCTCGGCAGCGTCGAGCAACTGGGCGCGGTCGTGCGAGCGCAGTCGCAGCACCGAAAGCGGCCACTGCAACACGGTACCGCTGACCTGGTCAAAGCCGGGCACGCTAAACTGCGAGACTTCGGTGGCATGCATCATGGGGAACTCGTGCGCGCCGCCCTGGAAGTGGTCGTGCGAAAGAATCGAGCCGCCCACGATGGGCAGGTCGGCGTTGGAGCCGATAAAGTAGTGCGGGAACAGGTCCACAAAGTCGCGCAAACAGGACCGGCTCTTGCGATCCACGTGCATCGGACGATGCTCGGAGCTCATGGCAATGCAATGCTCGTTAAAGTACGCGTACGGGCTGTACTGGAAGCCCCAGCGCTCGCCGTCGAGCTGGATGGGGATAACGCGCAGATTCTGGCGGGCGGGGTGAGCGCCGCCGTCGGCTGCGGCGGAGCGTCCGGGGTAGCCCTCGTTTTCGATGCAGAGCTGACAGGCGGGATACTTCTCGCCCGTGTTTTTGGCGGCACCGGCTGCGGCAATATCGCGTGGGTCCTTTTCGGGCTTTGACAGGTTGATGGTGATCTCCAGGTCACCCCAGTTGGTGGAAGTGCTCCATTTGATGTTGCGCGCGATGGCGGCGCGGCGCACGTAACCGGCGTCACAGCACAGGCCGTAGAACCAGTCGGTCGCGGCGCGGGGCTCGTTGACGCCCATGCGGCCGTTGAATTCCTCGTTTACAACCGAAGGCCTCGGCATGAGCCCGCCCACGATGCGCATGGCGATCCGGTCGCGGCCCGACGCCGTGTCCTCGGCAGCACCGTTGGACACGGCGGCCTCGGAAAGCACGGCAAGCGTGCCCTCCAGGTCAAAGTCGGGGAGTGTATCGGGGTGCAAGAGAGAAATCTTCTCGGTCTTGAGCGCCCAAGCCATGTCGAGTGCGGGACCCGTGGCGCCGATGCACTCCAGAATGGTGTTGTATGCCCAGATGCGATCGTCCTGGCCGATCATCGATCGGTGGATAGCGTATTCGATCAGGTTCTGCGCGGCCTCGCGCACGTCAGTCATTACAGCCATGCCGCGTAAGCCCCCTTGTCAGAGATGGCGTAGTGACGGGCAGAGCCCTTGCCCAGCCAGCCGTTCATCTTGGTAATGAAGGTGTCGACCAGATCGAGCGGCACAAAGGCCTGGATGGTGCCACCAAAGCCGCCGCCGTGGATGCGGACGGCGCCGCGGCCGTCAAGCACATGCTCGGCAAGAGCAAGCGCGTACATGGAAGGTTGCTCGGCACCCAGTTTGGCAACAACGTTCTGCAGGTACATGGCAGAGCTGGCGCCGGACTCGCGCGTCAGGACCAGGAACTGGTCAATGTCACCGGCGTTCAGGGCCGCCCAGCGCTTATCGACCAGGCCGTTCTCGTACCAGTAGTGAACGGCGCGCAGGCAGGCACGGTCGCCCAGCTTGGCGCGCAGCTCGGGGAGCTTGGCGTCAAAATCGGCAACGTTTACCTCGCACAGGCGTGCCTTGCCAAACTCGGCGGCGACGTCTTGCATCTCGCGCGGAACGGCGGCGTAGTCGTCGGTGGCTGCCACGTGGTCGGCGCCGACCTTAACGAGCACGAGCGCATAGCCGTGATCCTCAAAGTTGAGCTCGAGCTTCTGGGTCTTAGGCTGAGCCTGGTCCTCAAAGTCCATGTAGGCAAGGCCGCCCAAGCAAACGGCGGCCTGGTCCATAAGACCGCAGGGCTTGCCATAGTAGTTGTTCTCGGTGCGCTGGCTCATCTGGGCGAGTGCGACGGGCTCAATTGCGGGTGAGCCCCAGAGGGTTTCCATGGCGCGGCCGTATGCCGCCTCGACAGCAGCAGAACTCGAAAGACCGCCGCCCGAAGGGACGGAGCAGGTAAAGGCAAAGTCGAAGCCCTTGGGCTCAACACCAAGCGCTGCGACCTCGTGGGCCATACCGCGCACGAGGCTTGCGGACGTGCCCTTCTCGGACTCCTGAACATCCAGCGTGTCGAGCGTGATCTCAAACGTAGGATAGCCCTCGTCGGCGACGCGGACCTTGTTGGAGTCGGTTGCCACGGCGATGCCGTCGACGGCGACATCGAGCGAGCCGGCGATAACGTGACCGCCCTCGTGATCGGTGTGATTGCCGCTGATCTCGGAACGCCCGGGCGCGTGTACGTAGAGCACCTGGCGGTCGCCGATGGGGCCAAACTCCTCCTCGAACAGCCTGGTGAGCGTGGTGAGTGTCTTTTCGTCGGGGGCGGTCATATGGGTCCTTTCCTTGACGCGGGAGAGATTGGTCCGTGTCATTATGAGTACGTTAACAATTTTGAGCACCACAAACCAGACGGTCGCAGCGCTGCACGTTAATAGGTATGTTAACGTACTCATAACACAACGCATATCTATTTCTGAGAATCTGGTAATCGGTAGATTTTCGGCCGTGAACGGTGTAGCCGTATGGACATATGGAGCAAAAGAACCGCTGATAGAAAAAGTAGAGTACGTTAACATGCGTCCGACGATAGCGGGCCTCGGCGCGGGGCGTATTTCTGCCCGGGCAGGCATTCACGCTATTCAGATCTCGCAAGGGTGAAGGTGATCCTGTGGCAAGGCGCCCGTCCAACGATTCCAGATCGCGTCCGGTCTCCATGGCCGACGTCGCCCGCGCTGCTGGCGTTTCGCAGCAGACGGTTTCGCGCGTTGCCAACGGCCTTCCTAACGTCAACGAGCAGACGCGCCAGCGCGTGCAGGCCGCGATGCAAGAGCTTGGCTTTCGTCCGAGCTATGCCGGTCGCTCGCTGCGCGACGGCCGTTACCATTCGGTCGGCCTGTGCGTCAACGATGTCACCAAGTTCGGCAACCTGACGATGATCGACGGCATCGCCAGCGCTGCTCGCGAGCATAATTGCGCCATTACGCTGGTCGAGATGTCCAAGACCGAGGAGTTTTCGCTTGCCGAGGCCACGCGTCGTATGGCCGCGCTGCCCGTGGACGGCATCATTATCGGCATGAGCCGTATGGCTCCCGATTTTGAGACGTTCAATCCACTGCCGGGCATTGGCACGGTTATCGTCACCATGTACGCGCATCCGCGCGTGACCACGGTCGATTCCGACCATTACGGCTGCTCGCTATTGCTTATGGATCACCTGTTTGAGCTGGGACACGAGCAGATTCGCTATATCGGTGGCCCGTCGTTCTCGGTCGACGAGCAATTTCGTCGCGCCGGTTGGCAGGATGCACTCGAGCGTAAACACATCGAGCCGGCAGAGCCGCTCGAGGGCGACTGGTCTGCCAACAGCGGCTACGAGGCCGGCAGGTACCTGGCCGAGCACGATCGCACCATGACGGCGATTTACGCGGCAAACGACCAGATGGCAAATGGCGCGATTGCAGCGCTGCGCGATAGCGGCTTGCGCGTGCCCGAGGACGTGAGCGTGGTGGGCGTCGACGATTCGCTCGACGACTTTGTCGCGCACAACGAGCTCACGACCGTGCGATTCGATCTACATCAGCGCGGACGCGAGGTATTCGAGCATGCGGTTCCCGAGGCGGGGGCAACGGACAAAACCGTCGCCATTCGCATTCCTGGTCAGCTCATCGTTCGACATTCCACAGCAGAGCCGCGCGCATAGTTTGTGCAGGTCAACGGCAGTATATTCCGCCTCAATTACAATCGGTAAGGATGCTGACGGATAGCCGTGGCTATGAAGACGAGTGTTATGATAGACGGGTTCTTTTGTCTATCTAGGAGGCTTTGCCTGATGGAGATCACCAAGGATATCCGCTACATCGGTGTCGACGATCACGACATTGACCTGTTCGAGGGCCAGTACGACGTGTCCGAGAACGGCATGGCATACAACAGCTATGTTATCTTGGGCGATAAAATCGCTGTCGCCGATTCGGTCGACGCTGGCTTTGTCGACGAGTGGCTCGGCAACCTCGAGGCCGCGCTTGACGGCCGTACGCCCGACTACCTGGTCGTCCATCACATGGAGCCCGATCACTCCGCCGGTATCGCTGCCTTTATGGAGCGCTATCCCCAGGCGCAGATCGTGGCCAGCATGGGTGCTTTCCGCATGATGGTCAACTACTTTGGCACCGACTTCCCCGAGCGCAAAATGGTCGTCAAAGAGGGCGATGTGCTCGATCTGGGCGGCCACAGCCTGACCTTTATCGGCGCTCCCAACGTTCACTGGCCCGAGGTGCTCTTCTCCTACGAGTCCACCGACAAGGTGCTTTTTAGTGCCGACGGCTTTGGCAAGTTCGGCGCCAACGACATCGAGGATCCGGAAGGGTGGGCCTGCGAGGCTCGCCGTTACTACTTTGGCATCGTCGGTAAGTTCGGCAAATTCGTGCAGGCCGTGCTCAAAAAGGCCGCCAATCTGGACATTCAGATTATCTGCCCGCTCCATGGTCCTGTTCTTACCGAGAATCTGGGCTATTACCTCGACACCTATAACACCTGGTCGAGCTACCAGCCCGAGGACGAGGGCATCACGATTGCCTATGCGAGCGTGTACGGCCATCTGAAGGCTGCCGTTGAGGAGCTTGCATCTGCGCTTGAGGCCCGCGGCCAGAAAGTTTCCGTCTTTGACTTGGCTCGCGATGATATGGCCGAGGCCGTTGAGGATGCGTTCCGCTACGACCGTCTGGTGCTCGCCTCCATTACCTATCAGGGCGAGATCTTCCCGTGCATGAGCACCTTTATCCACACGCTCGCCGAGCATGCCTACCAGAACCGTACCGTGGCGCTTGTCGAGTCCGGTTCCTGGGCGCCCGCTGCCGCCAAGGTTATGACCAAGGAGCTCGAGGGTATGAAGGACATCACCCTGACGCAGAACAAGGTGACTGTGCTGGGCTCGCTCAACGACGCCTCGCGCGCTCAGATCGAGGCCCTCGCCGACGAGCTGTCCAAGTAGCGACACGTTCACTTTTGACGCTCAACCACCACAAAGGAGGCCTTTGTGGTGGTTTTTGTTTAAGCGCCGGCGATGACGAGGGCTGGACGTGAGCTGTCAGTGGCCTCGGCGATCGAGGTGGCGACGGCATGGTCGGGGTCACGGTCCATCACGATGGAGTCGACATCGGCAAGCTCAGCAAAGCGGTACATGCCGCGTCCGTTAACCTTGCTGGCGTCCATGAGGGCGACGCTTTGATGGGCCGCGACGATCATAGCCGTTTTGGTCTCGGCCATCTGGGGAAAGTCGGTCGTAAAGCCGCAGCTGGAGACAAAGGCGCCGGGGCACATGACGGCCAGATCGGCATGGACCATTTGGAGCGCCTGCATAGTGAGCGGTCCGTACAAATAACGATGGCCTTTGCGCAGCGCCCCGCCTAGCATGACGACATCGACCGAGGGCATGCTCTCGTCGATGTAATCGGCAATGGTAATGTCGGCCGTGATGACGGTGATGCCGTTGCGCTGGTCGAGGAGCCGGACAAACTCGAGCGCCGTGGTACCCGAGTCGACGAGCAGCGTGTCGCCGTCATTGACGAGCTCGATGGCGCTTTGCGCGATGGCTTGCTTGGCGGCGACGTTGACATTGATGCGGCGATCCTGCGTGGAGACGGTCAGGCGTTTGTGGAGCGAGACGGCACCGCCGTGCGTGCGGCGCAGCTTGCCTGCTTCGGCGAGCGCGTCCAGGTCGGCGCGAGCGGTGACAGAGGATACGCCAAAGGTCTGGGCGATTTCTGCCACCTGCACCGAGGCGTTATGCTCGAGCATCTCCATGATGGCGGCACGACGCTCATCGGCGACGTCATCGAATCCCAGTTCAAGACCGCCTATAACCCCATTCTGGGCGCTGCCCTGAGCCTGGTGCTGATGGTACTGGTGCTGATCTGCATCGGCATTATGAACCACTTCTCCAGCAACGATCCCGAGG
>CALLST010000061.1:0-1089 GCA_938011875.1 uncultured Collinsella sp.
ACATAGGCTGCTTGAGCGCCGAGGTCATTATCGCGCAGATTGCCGATAATGCGATAGACGTAGTCGTGATACGACTCTTATGGGTCGTCTGCAGCAACGCGTTCGCACGCGGGCTCAAAGGCATCTTGCGCGATGGCGAGCTGCTCGGCGGCTGCAGCCTTTCTTACCTGAAGCTCGTTATTCCCCTGGACAAACTGCGGGATGTAGACGCCAAGCAGCACAATGGCGGGCGCCACTGCGAGAGCTATGATCTGCTTCTTGACGCTTGGAATCGTCACGTCGTATGCGGCCGCCATGGCCTCGGCATTGCTCGAGGTTTCGGCTAGCACGTCCGCCGCGGTGGCAACTGCCCCTACGGCGCCGGCAATCTCTGCGGCGCCGCCCAGGTTGCGTGCGGTCTCGTTGTCGCTGTTCTTGAGCAGACGTGCGGCGGCCTGCGTGCCAACAACGCCTGCGATTTGTGCCGAGCGGTCTTTCTCGCTCTGCTCGATGGCGAGCCGGTTCTGCATTTCCTTCCACTGCTTGCCGCGCATGCCAAAACGCGGCGCGAGGGCACAGTAGCAGAATATGACGAGCTCGATGGCGGTGAGCACCAAGGCGGTCATCATGCCCGTCTCTTGGAAGCCTTCGTGATGGAAGACGATGTCGTCGATCATTTCGAAAGGAATAATCAATAAGGGCAGCACGAATGCCATGGCAAGCGCCGCGCCGGCAACCTTGGGACAGATGCAGTATCGCTGGATGCGCTTACGTTCTTGTTCGGAAAGTGTTGCCATGGCTGATCCTTGGTGTCGTAACGGTCGTTGCGGCGCATGGGGCGCGGGGCGCATCAGTTTGAGCTAGCGCTGGATAAGAACATAGAGCAAGATGCTCATCGCGATGAGCAAGAAGCCTGCGATGTTAAACATCAGTGTGGCAAAGTTGCCCACGATGGGGCGTTCGACATAGCTTTTGTCTGGGTTGCTGGGGTTGTAGTACACGGTCATTTGGCTACCGAGGGGCCAAAGCTGCTCCGCGAGGGTGCCTAGGCGGGCGATGGGGCCTGTCTGCACGTGCAGCCAGCCCTTGGCGTCTTCGTAGGCGGTGGCT
>CALLST010000062.1:0-15856 GCA_938011875.1 uncultured Collinsella sp.
TACTGTTACAGATCGAGACATTCCTCTCGGTCCATCCTCAACAATCTAGATCTGTAACAGCTAGGCCCACTTTTGGCCCCTATCTGTTACAGATCGAGACAAACCAAACCCGCCTGCTAGAAAATCTCAATCTATAACATCAACTCGGCAAAATCCGTCCCTCGTGTTACAGATTTAGACAAACACGACCCAACCCACCGGTATATCTCGGTCTGTAACACCTAGCCGCCCAAATCGGGTCTAGATGTTACAGATCGAGATTTTGTTTGAGAGGCCGAGAATTGGACCGAAAACACGGTCCCGAAATAACAAAAAAGCTCGCCGGCTAGGCCGACGAGCTGCAAGTTCTTGGTCGCGGGGGCAGGATTTGAACCTACGACCTCCGGGTTATGAGCCCGGCGAGCTACCAGACTGCTCCACCCCGCAATGTCTGGGCGCCTCATGTGCGCAAGAAAGAATATTACGCGGGAGTTCGGTAAACGGCAAGGAAAATCTCGTAGAGCATAATTCCTTCATATTTAAACCCCTCAGCCCCTATCACCGTAAACGAATTGCAGCCGAGCGCCGTCGACGGCACGTATACAATGGTGCGCGTCCTTTTATGCCAACACCGGGAGTAGACATGCTGCTCGCTATCGATATGGGAAACACGCAGACGGCCATGGGCCTGTTTGACGGAGACGAGTTGGTGCAGTCGTGGCGTATGCCCACCGACCGCTCCTATACCGCCGACGAGATCCATGTGCGCCTGATGGGTTTCTTTAAGATGTACGGCCTTTCGCTCGACGCGGTCGACGCGATCGCCTTTGCCGGCGTGGTGCCGCAGCTCTCGCGCGAGTGGCACGCCGTGGCCGACCGCATTGCCGCGGACGCCATCGTCATCGGGCCGCAGACGGCCGCCGTGACCAAGCTGCGCGCGGCGCGTCCCCAGGCCGTAGGCGCCGATCGCGTCGCTAACGCCGTTGCGGCCGAAACTTTCTACGGCGCGCCGGCAATCGTGGTGGACTTTGGCACCGCGACCAATATCGACGTCATCGATGAGGACGGTTATTACATTGGCGGAGCGATTGCGCCGGGCATCCGCATTTCGATGGACGCGCTCGCCGCCCGAGCCGCCAAGCTCGCCAGCGTTCCGCTCGAGGCGCCCGAGCACGCCATCGGCCGCGATACCGAGGAGTGCATCAAGGTCGGCGCCGTAACGGGCGCCGCCGCCATGGCTGAGGGCCTGGTCGCGCGCATGAAGCGCGAGCTGGGCCGCGAGGATGCCACCGTTATCGCCACGGGCGGTCTCGCCAGCATCGTTGCCGATTCGACCGATGCCTTCGACGTGGTCGACGGCCAACTCACCATCAAGGGTATCTGCGAAATCTACCGCCGCATGCAGGAGCTGGGATAGGACAGGGGCTTAAGTCGAGCACGCCCGATGCCACAGTCCCCGCAAATGCTCGCCAAGCCTATTCCTCAAAACTGAATAATTTTCAATTTTGAGGAATAGGGCGCTGGCAACCCATTCCCCAGATAGGCGAAACCCTCCCCGGCACAGGCCGAGGAGGGTCTTGTTGTCATCGTTGTCTTTGAGCGCTGGCGCCCCGCGCTACAGCCCGCGAATTCGTACGGCCTCGGGCGGAAACTCCTGCTCGCCGGCATCGGTCTTGATGGTCGCTCGGCCCCAGATGTCCAGGCCCGCAAACACACCGACCGCAAGCGGCAAACCGTTGGGCGACACCGCCGCAACTTGGCGGCCCAGCAGCGGCACCATGTCGAAGTACTCGCCCAACACGGGGGCCAGCGGACCGGCAGCGCCCTGCGGCGTGTTGGCAACAGCCGCCCAGGCGTCCACACGGGTCAGCACGGCGGCAGCCAACTCCTCGACCAGCGCTTCGTCGGCCGCATCCACACCGAGCTCGCTCAGCGCCGAACGTTCAATATCCACCGTCACGGCACCGAACATGCCCGCAGCACCGGCACCACCGTTGACGGCGACGCGCGCGAACGACGTCTCAAACGCGGGCGCGCCGCACACAATGTCGCTCGGCCACTGGATACCCACCTTACCGGCAAGGCCCAACCCCGGCGTCGAAGCCGTGCCCACGAGCGCGTCCATCATGCCCATCGCGGCCACAAACGGCAGGCCGTGGAAGGCATGCATGTTCACATCCGGACGCACGACCAGCGAAAACGTCAGCGAAGCATCGCCCGCGCTCCACGCGCACCAGCCCGCGGATACGCCCTCGCGGCCCGCGTCACGCGCGGCGTCAAGCTCGGTACCGGCGGCAACAGCATTCATCTCGATCATCTACATACGCCCCAATTCGCCTACGATATGACCCACGCGGTCCTCGGGCTCCTTGACCTCGACGCCGTTGTAGCGGAAGAACCGCGCCGGGTCGTGCATCAGGTCCTCGAGCGGCACCAGCACAAAGTCGCGCTCGCCAATGAGCGGATGCGGCAGGCGCAGCTTTTTGCCGCCATGGATCTCGCCGTCCATCCACAGCAGGTCCAGGTCGATGGTGCGCGGACCGTTGACCTTGGCCTTCTTGGAGCGGTCGCGCCCCAGCTCAGCCTCGATCTTCATAAGCTCGTCGAGCAGCACCAGCGGCGCCAGCTCGGTCTTGATCTCGATGACGGCGTTGGCAAACGCGTCCTGGCGCGTCTCGTAGGCCGGCTCGCTCTCGTAGATCTTGGAGGAGTTGGACACGCAGGTGAGCGGAATCTCGGCGATCATGTCGCGCGCGGCGCGGATGTTGTCGCAGCGATGCCCCAGGTTGGAGCCCACGGCCACAAACGCGCGGCGCGGCTGCGGCTTGGCGACGGCCCAGTAACCGTTCAGGAACTGCGCAAAACCCGCGGCGTCGTGCACGCGCACGATGTTGGCACCGGCCTGGATGGCGCCCAGGCACACGCCAAACGTGGCGGCATCGCGCGCGGCGGCCTCGGTCACGCCCGAGACAGCGCCCACAAAGCGCTTGCGCGACACGGCGCACATGAGCGGGTAGCCCAGCGACGCCATCTTGGCAGTCTCGCGCTGGATGACGATGTCCTCGTTAGCCGACTTACCAAAGCCCGGGCCAGGATCGATGCAGATGCGGTCGCGCGACACGCCGGCATGGATGAGCGTGCGGGCCTGGTCGGACAGAAAGCCCATAACGCGGCGCATGATGGGCGCCGAATCGGGCAGGGTGAAGCGGCGGAGCTGCGAGGTGGGCACGTAGGCTTCCTCGCGGCGGGCGCTGCGGCGCATCATGGCTGCCAGGTGGTCATTGGACTCCGATGCGACCTCGGTGGCTGCGGGCGCGGCCTCGGGCGCGGGCGCGACGGTCTCGGCGGCAGCAGCCTGCTCGGCGGCAGGCGTCTCCTGCTCGCTTGCAGGCTCGGTCGCGGGCTCAGGTTCGCCAAACGGCAACGAGGGCTGCACCACGCCACCCGGAAGCTTGGCCTCCGGCTTAGGCTCACCCAGCAACTTGCCGCGACGGCGACGAGCCGGCTTCTCGGCCTCACGCGCGGCCTCGGCAGCCGCCTCGCGCGCCTTCTCGGCAACAAACGCCGCTGCCGAGGTATCGAGCTGCACCGTTGCGTGCGTGCGGGTGGGCGCGGCGACCTCGCCGGCATGCATCACGATGACGCCGCAGGTGCTCGTCTTAACAAACTCGACCATCTTGGGATCGGTGAAGCCGGTCACGTCGTTGACGATCGAGGCGCCGCAGCGCACGGCCGCCTTGGCAACCGCCACATGACGCGTGTCGATCGAGACGATGGCGCCCTCCTTGGCCAGCGCGCGCACCACGGGCAGCACGCGGCGAGCCTCCTCGTCGGGGTTGACCGGGGTAAAGCCGGGGCGCGTGGACTCGCCGCCCACGTCGATGATGTCGGCGCCGGCGTCGAGCATCGCCAGGCCGTACTCGATGGCGGCATCCGGGTCGAAGTGCTCCCCGCCGTCGCTAAACGAATCGGGCGTCACGTTGAGGACGCCCATGATGCGCGGACGGTCAAAGCTGAGCTCGTACTTTCCGCACCGCCATGTCTTGCTGTCGTTCGCCATGAACATCCTCCTAAAATGCCCACGCCGCCGAGCTTGGGGAGCTGGCGGCGGGGTCGCTTTGCACTCAGTCTTTCTATTGTATCCGCGCGCGCGGGCTAGAACGCAAACGCGGCCGCGATGTCGCAAGAAATCAGCAGGTCGGCATTTGCATCCTGATCGGTGGGAGCAAGGTTGCAAATGGCCAGCGTATCGCCGGTAAAGTAACGCGTAAGGCCCGCCGCCGGATACACCACGAGCGAGGTCCCGCCCACGATGAGGGCATCGGCCGCGGCGATGGCGGCAACGGCACCGGTCAACACATGCTCGTCGAGCGGCTCTTCGTAGAGCACCACATCGGGCTTAATGCGCCCGCCGCACGCAGGACACACGGGCACGCCCGCGGCGTCCTCGTGCTCGCGCGAGCAAATCCATTCGGCGCTGTAGACTGCGCCGCACGTCTGGCAGACATTGCGGTGGACCGAGCCATGCAGCTCGAACACGCGCTGCGAGCCGGCCATCTGATGCAGGCCGTCGATATTTTGCGTCACCACGGCATTCAGCTTGCCGGCGCGCTCCAGCTCGGCCAGCTTGGTGTGGCAGCGATTGGGCTTGGCGCCAAGCGCGATCATCTTGGTGCGGTAGAAGTCGAAGAACTCGGCCGGATGCGCCTCGTAAAAGCTATGCGACAGCATGGTCTCGGGCGGATAGGCAAACTGCTGGTGATACAGGCCGCCCACGCTGCGGAAATCGGGGATGCCACTTGCCGTGGAAACACCAGCGCCGCCAAAGAAGACCACGCGCTTGTGGGTGTCAAACAGATCCGCCAGCGCGGCGGAGGCCTGCCTGGGGTCCGATATTGCCTGCGTCATATGAGTCCTCCGTCCTTGTTAGTCGGGCAGCGTTGAGCGACGTCCCAGCATGCGGCCTTTAAGTCAGCATGCGCGGATCCCACCCCGCCCCTGTTGCGCTAATCTTAAGCCTGCCAACCCCGTCGAAAGGACACCATGCCTCAGACTTACACTTTCGCCTCGTGGAACGTCAACGGCCTGCGCGCCGTGCTCAAAAAGGACCCGAGCTTTATCCAGATCGCGCAAGAACTCGACGTCGATATCCTGGCACTGCAAGAGACCAAGTTGCAAGAAGGCCAGGTCGATATTGACCTGCCCGGCTATCACCAAACCTGGAGCTACGCCGAGCGTAAAGGCTATTCGGGCACCGCGGTCTTTAGCCGCCAGGAGCCGCTGCGCGTACTGCGCGCCGATGCGCTGCTGCCCTACGCCGGCGGAGGCGAGGCGGCCGTGCTCGTCGCCCAAGTCGCAACCGAGGGCCGCGTCTGCGCGCTCGAGTTCGACAAATTCTGGTTTGTGGATGTCTACACGCCCAACGCACAAAATGAGCTCGCGCGCATCGACGTGCGTATGGCCTGGGACGATGCCTACCGCGGCTTTTTGAACGCGCTCGAGCGCGAGACCGGCAAACCCGTCGTAACCTGCGGCGACTTTAACGTGGCGCATGAGGAGATCGACCTTAAGAACCCCAAGTCCAACCGCGGCAACGCAGGCTTTTCGGACGAGGAACGCGGCAAGTTTACCGAGCTGCTCAACGCCGGCTTTACCGATACCTGGCGCGCGGCAAACCCCGACGTCGAGGGCGTCTACAGCTGGTGGAGCTATCGCTTTAATGCCCGCAAGAACAACGCCGGCTGGCGCATCGACTACTTCCTGGTAAGCGACGCAATCGCCGACAACGTACGCGACACCGGCATCCGCGGCGACATCTTTGGCAGCGACCACTGCCCCGTCACCCTCACGCTAGAGCTCTAGCCCCAAGTAATTCCTCTAGGGGACAGAGCAAAACAGATCATGTGACCCCTCTCCCCCTATAAGGTGCGGTGGAATAGTTCCTGTTTGGGCAGCAAATAGCCAAAAACGAGAACCATTCCACCGCAAGCTCGTGAGGGAACGCGAAATGCCTTACAGCCCGTATTTCACGACGACACGGTTAATGCGACGGCACCAAGGCTTGTACAAGGCAGCCAAGAACACGCAGGTCGCGAGGCCGTGTGTGATATCGAACGGCACTGCCGTGGCAAGACGTGCCATGGCACCCGCCCACGTGAGCGGTTGAACAAAACCGATAATGTCGTAGGCGTTGATCACAACGCCGTACAGCAAACCCGAAGCAAAGCCGTAGGTCAGCAGCGCCGGCATACGCACGGTGCCATCGGCGCGATCAAAAGCGCCGGCATGCGCCAGCGCACCGCCAACGTATCCCACGAGCCCCCAGGCATACATCTGCCACGGCGTCCACATGCCTTGTCCAAAAAAGAAATTGCTGGTCAGCGCCGCCAGCGCGCCAACCATAAAACCATTGCGGCGACCAAGCGTCGCCCCCGCGATAATGGCGATGGCACTCACCGGTTTAAAGTCGGGAATGGGACCGAACAAGATGCGCCCCGCCGCGGCCAACGCCGCCAACACCAGCGTGGGCATAATCTGGCGCAGGCCCGGGCGCGAAGCCTCGTAACCCGCAAAGAACAGCGCAAGCACCAGCGCCACCACAACCAGCATGGCCAATGCTGCCTGCTCAACACCCGACAGCAACGCGGCAGCCATCACCGCCGGCACCGCCAACAACAGCGGGACCTCCAGTTTTGCAAGCAAGCGCGCGACGCGATAATCCGTCATCCCATCACGCCCTATAAAACACGTTATCGGCAAAGAAGTCGGCCGGCGGCTCCATGCAGGCAATCTCGCCGTCAAACATCATGACGACGTCGTCGGCTACCTGCTCGGCAAAGTCCAAATCGTGCGTAGCCATGATGACGGTGCCGCCAGCCTTCGCATGGTCACGCAGGGCGCGGGCAATGATGCGGCGGCTGAACAGGTCTAGACCCTTGGTGGGCTCATCGAGCAATAGCAGTTCGGGGCCAATCAGAAGCAGCTATGCCAACGCAAGCAGTTTACGCAGACCGCCCCCAAGATCGTACGGAACGCGCCCATCCACGCCCGACAACCCCAAGCTCGCCGCACGCTCCCGCGCCAAGTTCTCGTCATATCCGCAGGTCGAGGCCCATTCCATCAGCTCATCGCGAACCGTCTCGGCAACCAGCAATGCTTTGGGATTCTGAGGCAGCAGCGCCGCCGAGGCCGCTCCGCGCACCATGCGGCCGCGCTGCAGCTTGGCGGTCTTCGCCAGCACCGAGAGCATCGTCGACTTGCCGCAGCCGTTACCGCCAACAACCGCATGCACCGCACCGGCCGAAAACGACGCATCGAGCCCACGCAACACCCAGCCGGACGCTCGATCGTAGCGAAACCAGCCTTCCGACAGGGTGGTAGCCGACCCGCCGTGCATTTTTTGGAGTATTCTGCTTCCATCCGTGCGCGAGAAGGCTTCCGAGCCGTTCTCGAGCGACGTTTGCGCCACAAATTCGGACGATTTGTCCAATTCCGAACTTTTTTTCGCGCTCGATACGTCCCCGGGCGGCTCCAGAGAACCCAAATTGTCCTCACGTCTGCTGAATACTCCGTTTTTTGCACATCGGATGGCACCCCACCCCAACATGTCATCGGAAAACAGCGATTCTCGGCGTCCCAAAGAAGACATATCCGCCACCTCGCGCACGCGACCGCCCTCAATCCGGTACGTACACGTCGCATACTCGAGCATCGGCCGCGGCTGATGCGTCGCCACAACAACCGTGCAGCCCAGCTCGCGATTCACACGAAACAGCGCGTGCAGGAAATTCTTCTCCGCAACCGGATCAAGCTGAGACGTGGGCTCGTCGAGCAGCAGCACGCGCGGGCGCAACGCCAGAACGGCCGCCAACGACAGCAACTGTTTGCGACCACCCGAAAGCGTGTCAGTATCGCGGTGAAGCCAATCTTCCAGCCCAAAGAAATAGCTGGTCTCAGCTACGCGACGGCGCATCTCATCACGTGCTAGCCCCAAGTTTTCCAGGCCAAACGCCATCTCGTGCCACACGGTTTCGCACACGATCTGGTTCTCGGGATCCTGGAACACATAGCCCACGCGCTCCGCCGATGCCCGCACATCCATGTCGGCGACGGGCTCGCCCAGCACGCGCAGCTCGCCGGAGCGCGTACCCGCCGGCGCGATCTCGGGCTTGAGCAGCGACAGCAGCGTCGACTTGCCCGAACCGGTACCGCCAACAAGCAGTGCAAACGCACCTTGGGAAACACGCCAATCAAGCCCCTCGAGCACCGGTGCCTCGGCCCCGGGATAGGCAAAACTAAGGCCTCGCACCTCAATCGCCGGCGCGGCCGAGCCATATGCCACACCCGCCGCCGAGCTCCTATCCAACCGAGCCATCAGCCAAACCTCTTCTCATCAATCGCGTGCGACGCGCAAGGCAGCATCATCCAGGCAGCGTACACGACATAGCCCAGCCACGGCGCCGGCACCGATAGTTGCGGGTAAAACGAATACTGCATCGTCGCAGTCCACGCCACTGCCGTCGTGGCCATGCCAAACAGCGCAAGTCCAACCAGCGCGGCAACATCGCCGCGCCCCAGCCGATACCGCGCATACGTCGTTCGACGCGTCGCGGCGCCCCACCCACGGGAGCGCATGGCGTCCGCACGCTCCAGCGAATCTTCCATGCCCCAGCCCATCAACACGCTCGACGCCCGCAGGCGCGATCGCACGGGATCGGTGGGCGCGCGGCCCGGCACATCAATCGCATCCTGCACCGCCAGCACCGTACGACCGCGGCGTAAAAACTGCGGGATAAGCCTCATGCACATCGAGATCATGAGCGCAATCACCGGTGCGGCATTGCCCAGCAGCGCGAGTACCTTGTCGTATTCGAGCATCGATGCCGCCGCCTCAAACCACAACACGCTCGCCACAAACAGCCCGCCCATGCACAGGCCGTATACCATGCTCTCCAGATACACCGCGCGCATGCCAATACGGAACAGCTCCGTCGAGCCCGAGGCGCTAAACAGCGGATTGACCAGCGCGATAATCAAAATCACCGGCAGCTGCCAGCGGAGTGCGCCCAGCGTGCGGGCAGCCCCGCGCGTCGCAAATCCATACGCCAGCCCGCCCGCAAGTGACAGCGCAATCAGCACCGGCTGCATCGAGAACATGGTGAGCCCCAGCGTCAGCACCATGTAGAGGGCCGGCACAGCCGGATGCGACATCGAGAATGCCGCGACGGGCTCGCCGCCAAACTCCTCTTGTATGTTGTCCACGGGCACCCCCGTCCCCTCGCTCAAACGACAGCTCCGCAGCACCGCCAACGCCGCACGCAAGCAGCGCAAACGCCACGCCGGCGGCACCGACATCGGCCGCCATGAGCCAATCGCTACGCGCTCAACATATGCCTGCGGTATCATATTGCGCCGTGTATCGTTTCCAAACACACGTCTCTATAACGTAACAGGAGATCACATGGACGCAACCGCAATTATCCTCGCTGCCGGCGAGGGCACCCGCATGAAGTCGAACCACTGCAAGGTTTCGCACAAGATCCTGGGCAAGCCCATGGTCCAGTGGATCGTCGACGCCACCATCAAGGCCGGCTGCAGCCGCGTCGTGGTCGTCATCGGCAGCCACGCCGACGAGATGCGCGCCCTCATCGACGGCGCCTATGCCAACAGCGCCACCAAGGTCGAGTGCGTTGAGCAGACCGAGCGCCTGGGCACCGGTCACGCCGTGAAGGTCGCGCTCGAGGCCTGCGGCATCACGCAAGGCCCCGTCGTCGTGCTCAACGGCGACCTGCCGCTCATCACCGCCGACACCGTCGCCAAGTTCGCGCAGACCGTCGCCACCGGCGAGCTCGCCTGCACCGTCATGACCATGACCCCGCCCGACCCCTTCGGCTACGGCCGCATCAAGCTGGGTGCCGACGGCCAGATCGAACGCATCATCGAGCAGAAGGACTGCACACCCGAGCAGGCCGCCACGCTGCTCGAGTGCAACGCCGGCTGCTACGCCTTCGACGGCGCGCAGCTCGCCGCGCACATTGACGAGATCGGCAACGACAACGCGCAGTCCGAGTACTACCTGCCCGACATGCTCGAGATCCTCAAAGGCCACGGCCAGGCCGTCTCCATCTTCCATTGCGACGACTACCGCGACGGCCTGGGCGTCAACAGCCGCATCCAGCTCGCGCAGCTCACCGCCATCGCGCGCGACCGCATCAACGAGCACTGGATGGCCGAGGGCGTTACCTTCATCGACCCCACGCAGGCCTGGATCGGCCCCGACGCCACCATCGGCCGCGACACCGTCGTGTGGCCGCAGACGCACCTGATCGGCCACGTCACCGTGGGCGAGGAGTGCCAGCTCGGCCCCAACAGCCGTCTCACCGACACCACCGTCGGCAGCGGCTGCATCATCGATGAGACCATCGCCATCGAGGCCGTCATCGAGAACGGCGTCGACTGCGGCCCGCGCGCCTACCTGCGCCCGGGTACCCACATGCTCGACGGCTCCAAGGCCGGCACGCACGTGGAGATCAAGAAGTCCACGATCGGCGAGGGCTCCAAGGTGCCGCACCTGTCCTACATCGGCGACACCACCATGGGCTCCGGCGTCAACGTGGGCGCGGGCTCCATCACCTGCAACTACGATGGCGTGCACAAGCACAAGACCGTCATCGGCAAGGACGCCTTCATTGGCTCCGACACCATGATGGTCGCGCCCGCCCAGATTGGCGACGGCGCGCTCGTGGCCGCCGGCTCCGTCATCACTGAGCCGGTCCCGGCAGACGCACTCGGTCTGGGCCGCGCCCGTCAGGTAAATATTGAGGGCTGGGCCGCCGATTATCGCCGCCGCCTGCACGAGGACGACGAGGTATAACGTTTTACCAAGCATCTAAGGAGCTGTTCCCGTGGGGGGCGGCTCCTTTTTCTATCGTGACCTGCGCAACCGGATGAGTGGTCGGTTCGTGTCCGTTGACGGTAAAGACGTTATCAAGACTCGATAAACCCCGCCGCGCGGTTACAATGCAACAAGGCATCTATATGGCATTCGATATAAAGGAGAAGGGTAATGCCGATTAATGATCCCGAGAAGTCGGAGAATATGCGCAAGTCCATCCGCGTGTATTCCGGTTCCTCCAACCGTCCCCTCGCTCAGAAGATCGCTGAGTTCCTTGGGGTCGAGCTTTCGGGCCTTACGCTAAAGCAGTTCGCCAACGGTGAGATTTACGCCCGCTACGACGAGACCGTCCGCGGCGCCGACGTCTTCCTGATTCAGTCCGTGGCCGGCGGCAACGTCAACGACATGCTCATGGAGCTGCTCATCGCCACCGACGCTGCCAAGCGCGCATCCGCCCGCTCCATCACCGCCGTTATCACCCACTACGGCTATGCCCGCCAGGACCGCAAGGCCGGCCCGCGCGAGCCCATCACCGCCCGCCTCGTCGCCAACCTGCTCGAGCGCGCCGGCGTCAACCGCATCATCACCCTCGACCTGCACCAGGGCCAGATTCAGGGCTTCTTCGATATCCCGGTTAACCACCTGTCCGCGCTGCCGCTGTTTGGCCAGTACTACAACGACATGCACTTCGACACCGACAACCTGGTTGTCGTCTCCCCCGATGTGGGCCGCGCCAAGGCCGCCAAGAAGCTGTCCGACATGCTCGGCTGCGACCTGGCCATCGCCCACAAGGGCCGTCCGCGCCACAACGCCGCCGAGGTCATGGGCATCATCGGTGACATCAAGGGCAAGACCTGCATCATCAACGACGACATGATCGACACCGCTGGCACCCTGTGCGCCAACGTCAAGGAGCTCAAGGCTATGGGCGCTGGCGATATCTACGTCTGCGCCACCCACGGCATCTTCTCCGGTCCGGCCATCGAGCGTCTGAACGACGCCCCGATCGTCGAGTGCCTCGTCACCGACGCCATTCCCGTCGAGGTCGGCGGCAAGATCAAGACCATCTCGGTCGCCGAGGAGTTCGCTCAGGCCATCTCCGCCGTTTACCACGAGGAGCCCGTCTCCACGCTCGTCGGCGGCGACTTCGCGCTGTAGTCGCTCGACCCTCGCATCCCTCCGGAAGCCCCGGACACGCCTGCGGGGTTAACACGCGAACGTCCTCGCCGCTTTGCGGCTGCGGGATGTTCGCTTTGATAACCCCTCCCGGCGTGTCCGGGGCTTCCTGCTGTCTCGGGGCAGCTGTTTTCTGAAATGACTTTGCTGCAACCTTTCCTCGCCTTCGGCGGGCGTGGTAGCCTTTGTCGTTGATTGAACTTTTGTGTAACGAAAGGATGAACATGGCAGCTGCACAGCCGCTTAAGATTCGCATGGTTGCCGGACTTGGCAACCCTGGCGATGAGTATGCCGAGACCCGCCACAACGCCGGTTTTAAGGCGATCGACGAGCTGGCCCGTCAGGCCGGCGTCACGTACTGGAAAAACCAAGCAGGCGCCGAGGTCGCGCTCATCAATATCAACGATGCCGAGGAAGAGGGCGGCAAGCGCCAGATTGTGCTGGTCAAGCCGCAGTCATACATGAACACCTCGGGCGGCCCCATCTCCAAGCTCTGCCGCGAGTACAAAATCAAGGCCGAGGAGCTGCTCGTAATCCACGACGAGCTCGATATTCCCGCCGGCGACGTGCGTGTTAAGGTGGGCGGCGGCCATGCTGGCCATAACGGCCTGCGCTCCATCATCGACAAGATGGGCAGCCGCGACTTTAGCCGTATCCGCACCGGCATCGGCAACCCTCCCGGCAAGATGGCCGTGGCAGACTACGTGCTCAAGCAGCTGCGCGCCCGCGAAGCCGAGGATTTCCAGGACACCTGCGCCCGCGCCGCAGATGCCGCCGGTCTGGCCATCGTCCACGGCGTAATCTACGCCCGCGATCACGTAAACGGCGCCGCTTCCGCCAACGGGAAGCACTAAAACCTACCATTTAGGGACAGGTTTATTTTGGCAGCTTTTATCTGCGGAAACGCCGCAGTCGATACATCGCAATAAACATGCTGCCACCATACATGCATAACGCCCCAAAGGGGGCCGGCCTCAACGAAGCGCGAGGCCGGCCCCCTTTGCCGTTTTGCCTGATAAAACCGACCAAAATAAACCTGTCCCTTTTTGGCAGGTCACTTTTCCCGCCTGCCAAAGATACACGTAAGCGACATTGCCATGAGGGTATAATTTGCACCGTATGTCTGCACAACGCCTGTGCGCGTACGGTTTTATTCGGGCTACCGTCCATTTCCGTGGAGGCACGGTTCGGCGGCCCTAACAAGAGAGGGGTTCTATGTATAAGATCCTGGAGAAGACGCAGTTCTCGGAGAAGGTGTTCAAGTTCCGCATCGAGGCGCCCGCAATCGCCAAGCATGCGCACGCTGGACAGTTCCTCATGGTTCGCGCCAACGAGACGGGCGAGCGTGTCCCGTTTACCTTAGCTGGCTGGAACGGTGACGAGGGCTGGGTCGAGTTCATCTTCATGGTGATCGGCAAGACCACCGAGATGCTTTCCACCTATGAGGCCGGCGAGTGGCTGCGCGACGTCGTGGGCCCGCTGGGCGTTCCCACCGAGATGGCCGAGGGCCCCTGCGCCGTCATTGGCGGCGGCGTCGGCCTGGCAATTGCCTTCCCGGTCGCCAAGCACCTGGTCGAGACCGGCCACGAGGTGCACGCCATCATGGGCGCCCGCACCAAGGACCTCCTGCTCATGGAGGACCAGTTCCGCGAGCTCCTCGACGAGGACCACATCCACATCACCACTGACGACGGCTCCTACGGCGAGCAGGGCGTTGTCACCGCTCCGCTGGAGCGCCTGCTGCAGGACAAGGCCGTGAGCCAGGTCTTCTGCGTCGGCCCCGTTCCGATGATGAAGTTCTCGACCCTCACCGCCCAGAAGTACGACACCCCCATCACCGCGTCGCTCAACCCCATCATGGTTGACGGCACCGGCATGTGCGGCTGCTGCCGCGTCGAGGTGGGCGGCGTGACCAAGTTCGCTTGCGTCGACGGCCCCGACTTCGATGCCACCCTGGTCGACTGGGATGACCTTCGTGCCCGCCAGGCCGCTTACCGTTCCGAAGAGGGCGAGTCCCTCAAGGCCTATGAGGAAAAGAGCTGCGCATGCCACTAGTTAACGGTCGTTTCGTTGCCGATATGAAGTCGCCCCGCACCCCCGATAACGAGGAGCCGGCTGCCGAGCGCGCCTGCGACTTCCGCCCCGTCGACAAGGGCTTCACCGAGGAGATGGCGCTGGCCGAGGCCGAGCGCTGCCTCAACTGCAAGAAGCCGTTCTGTGTTGAGGGCTGCCCCGTCAACATCAACATTCCCCGCTTTATCGAGCAGATCCGCGCGAAGGACTTCGGCGGCGCTCTCGATACCATCCGCGAGGACTCCATGCTTCCCGCCATCTGCGGCCGTGTCTGCCCGCAGGAGAACCAGTGCGAGGGCAAGTGCATCCGTGGTAAGAAGTCCGAGCCCGTGGCCATCGGCCAGCTCGAGCGCTTCCTGGGTGACCGCCCCGAGCTCGCCTCCACGCCCAAGATGGCCCCCAAGAACGGCAAGAAGGTCGCCGTCGTCGGCTCCGGCCCGTCCGGCATCACCTGCGCCGGCGAGCTCGCCCGTAACGGCTTTGACGTCACCGTCTTTGAGGCCTTCTTCACCGGCGGCGGCGTGCTGGTCTACGGCATCCCCGAGTTCCGTCTGCCCAAGGCAGTCGTCAAGCGCGAGATCGACGGCCTGGAGGACATGGGCGTCAAGTTTGAGTACAACTCCGTCGTGGGCAACATGGCCACGGCCGAGGAGCTGTTCGAGCAGGGCTTCGACGCCATCTACGTGGCGACCGGCGCTGGCCTGCCCAAGTTCCTCAACGTCCCCGGCGAGAACCTGCCCAACGTCTTCTTCGCCAACGAGTACCTCACCCGCGTGAACCTGATGAAGGCCAACAAGTTCCCCGAGTACGACACCCCCACCAAGCACGGCAAGAACGTCGTCGTCTTTGGCGGCGGCAACGTGGCTATGGACGCCGTCCGTACCGCCAAGCGCCTGGGCGCCGAGCACGCCATCATCGCCTACCGTCGTACCGAGGACGAGATGCCCTGCCGTCGCGCCGAGCTGCACCATGCTAAGGCCGAGGGCGTCGAGGTTCTGCCGCTCGTCTCCCCGCTCGAGTTTGTCGCTGGCGAGGACGGCTCCGTGTGCGCCGTCAAGGTCCAGAAGATGGAGCTCGGCGAGCCCGACGAGTCCGGCCGCCGTCGCCCGGTGCCCATCGAGGGCGCCATCGAGGAGATTCCCTGCGACGTCGCGATCTCGGCTATCGGCACCAACGCCAACCCCTTCGCAAAGAAGATCGGCGGCAAGATGGAGCTCAACAAGTGGGGCTACATCGTTGCCGACGAGGAGACCGGCCAGACCACCGATCCCCGCATCTGGGCCGGCGGCGACATCGTCACCGGTGCCGCTACGGTCATTCTGGCGATGGGCGCCGGCAAGAAGGCCGCCGCTTCGATCACCAAGAGCTTGCTGGGCGAGTAATCACCTACAGCGCTAGCCATCAAACGGCAAAGTCCCCGTCGAGCACACGCCCGGCGGGGACTTTTTTATGCCGGCCGCCCAAACCACCACGATGGGGCAGGCACCTTTGTGGTGGTTTGGGACTTGCCCGGTCGTTTTGTCTCAATCTGTAACAGCTGGAGTCCGTTGAGCCCTGCAGTTGTTACAGATTGAGATATTGTGCCGGCCGGCCACGCTGCATCTCAATCTGTAACAGTTAGAGACCAAATATGCCGCCTGGTGTTACAGATCAAGACGTTGGGCTGACGGCCGAACGGTTCATCTCAATCTGTAACAGTTAGAGCCATTTTCGCTGGCTTGGTGTTACAGATCG
>CALLST010000063.1:0-1695 GCA_938011875.1 uncultured Collinsella sp.
GTCACCATGGCAGCAATCAAGACCAGCAGTAATCGCGCGAATTTGGCCAAAATTGCGTGCGAGCTTGATTCCATACACGCGGTCATCATTGTCACAAATAGATTGCACGACTGACCATGAATCGTATGGATCATGGTCGTCCACAAGCACAAGCTCGAATGAGGCACCCATACCCTCAAACACGTCAACAATTCGCTGATGCAGTTCGGGCAGCGCCTCTTTACATCCATAAACAGGAATTACGACAGAGAAATCCATGACAAACCTTAGGTTGAGTTTAATAACCTACTTATGATGCATTCGATCAAGCGAACCGTCAAATCGAAGTAACCGCAATCATCACACTACTGCTAAAGCTATTTAATGAGAACACACTGCTGCCGAGTTTCGCTTTTATTTGCGTTATTAAAACAAGGTCCAATCAAATTACCGGGCAGAATCTGGTGCCACATCTTATTATCATGCGAATTATCCCCCCAGAAAAAACCAATATGGCAATCAATTGAACCATCCGTTTTAAAGAAAATAACATCGCCTTTCTGAGCCAACCCACTGTTCAACATATCGGCAACAGTGTTGAAATGATATACCTTACAGCCAGAATCAATAGCATAACCGTACCAGCGCCAAGCATTAATGTAACCGCCACCTCCGGGTCCCGCGCCCCACGGGGTGTGATTATTATTCGCCGCAACGGCATCAACGTTTACGCCAAGAGATCTAAATACATGTGCAACGAAGCCCGTGCAGTTCATGCCAGTATATCCCCCAGGGCCAGGAGCGCCGTTAGGATACAAGCAAGTCTGGTACGAAAAGCCACTCGAATATCGAGTGCCAAGATAATAGCCATTGTATTGACGGCTCGTCAGCCAATTAACAACGGATAGACGTGGAATGCCAAATACCGTGTCATTCGTGCCCGTTGGTTTTACGCTAACCAGATCACCCTCATCAAAAGGTGACCAGATACCGTCGAGATATGCCTGAACGACAAACCTATAGGTCTGTCCGCCATTTAGTCCTTCAACCCTGTACGAATTGCCGGTACAGTTATAAGTGTATGTTTTATACCCGTTACTCGTCTTAACGGCGACGGCATAACGAGTGGCACCTGACACCCTGTCCCAAGACAGATTTGCACAAAGATCTCCAGCCTTACCAGTTACACGAGGAACAATCACACCGTGTGGAACTGCATCCACAAGCAGTGCGTCACCGTAGGCAGACCAGGCCCCATCTACGTAAGCTTGCACAAGAAACTTGTGAACACGCCCATTCGTAAGATTAGAAACCGTATAACTAGTCGCCAAGCAATTAGTCGTGAACGTTACATATGAACCATTCTTATATTCTGCAATCGCGTACCTCGTTGCATTGGGAACAAAATCCCAAGTAAGCTGTATTTTTCCATCCCCAGGACAAGTGGCCTTAACATTTTGAGGGGAACGGACGTCCTCAAGAACCGCTTCACATAAATATGTATCCGAAGAAGAACTCCACCTCCCATTTACAAATGCTTGCACAAGAAAACGGTAAGTCTTGCCAGGATTCAAGCCGGAAACCAGATACGAGGACTCTTTGACATCAAGGGAATACGTCTTGTAGCTATTTCCAGTCTTAAGAGCAACCGCGTACCTCTCTGCTCCAGGAATTTGATTCCACGAAAGCACACAAGAGGTCGATGTAGTTTTCTCC
>CALLST010000064.1:0-2034 GCA_938011875.1 uncultured Collinsella sp.
ACGAAAGGGCGCTGACCTTCTGGTCGCGCCCTTGAAGTTGAACGTCAGATTGTCCAAATGCGGCCCGCGCAGCGTCGGCTGGTCCGCCGTTCGGTAGAACGGCGGAACCTACACAGCCTGCGCCAGCTTCTCGGCTCGCTCGGCGGCGGCGAGCGCCTCGATGACGGTGCCGAGCTGATCGCCCAGAAGGACGCCGTTGTAGGTGGAGTTGAAACCGATGCGGTGATCGGTCACGCGGTCCTGGGGCTGGTTGTAGGTACGGATCTTCTCGGAACGGTTGCCGTGGCCGATCTGGCTCTGGCGCTCGGCACCGAGCTCGGCCTGCTGCTTCTCGAGTTCCATCTCGTACAGACGGGCACGCAGCATCTGCATGCAGACCTCGCGGTTCTGGATCTGGGAACGCTGCTCCTGCGACTGCACCACGGTGTTGGTGGGCAGGTGGGTGATGCGCACGGCGGAGTAGGTGGTGTTAACGCACTGACCGCCAGGGCCGGAGGCGCAGTAGGTGTCGATGCGCAGGTCGGACTGGTTGATCTGGACGTCGATCTCCTCGGCCTCGGGAAGTACGGCGACGGTAGCCGTGGAGGTCTGAACGCGGCCCTGGGACTCAGTCTTGGGAACGCGCTGGACGCGGTGCACGCCGGACTCGAACTTCATGACGGAGTAGACGCGGTCGCCCTCGACCTTGAACTCGATGGACTTAAAGCCACCGGCCTCGCTGGGGCTGGAATCGAGCACGGTAGTCTTCCAGCCGCGCGACTCGCAAAAGCGCTGGTACATCTTGTACAGATCGCCGGCGAAGATGGCCGCCTCGTCGCCACCGGCGGCGGAGCGGATCTCGACGATGGTGTTCTTGTCGTCGTTGGGGTCGCTCGGGATGAGCATGTACTTGATGTCTTCCTCGAGCTGGGGAAGCTTGGCCTCGTTTTCGGAGATGTCCATCTGGAGCATCTCCTTCTCATCGGCATCGGTGGTATCGTGGAGCATTTCCTTGGCAGCCTCGATGTCATCGAGCGCGCCGATGTACTCGCGCGAGGCGGCGATGAGGTCGGACTGGTGCGCGTACTCCTTGTTGAGACGCGTGAACTCCTTGATATCGGAGGCGACGGCCGGGTCGGAAAGCTTCTTCTCGAGCTCCTCGTAGGCCTTGATGATCTTTTCGAGCTTGTCGCGCATGGCGGGACTCCTTTATATGCGTGAAGGTGAAAATCGGCAGAGTTGATGGGGCGCGCGGCGCCACTGCGGGGGTAAGCCCGGCTAGAACATGTCGATCTTCAGATACATGCGCATCCCTTCGCGTATGGGGTACATAGTTGCGGTCTAACCCATACATGATAGCGTGCGCAGGCAAACCTGCATATAACCCGCACGGAATCCGACAAAGGGACAGTCCCTTTGTCGGATTCTAAAGCGTATGGAGTAGGGCGATGAGGAAGCGAACACCCTGGAGGTAGGCGCGGCGGGTGATGCGCTCGTTGGTGCCGTGGACGCCGCGGTCGCACTCGTCATCATCGACCACAAAGGCCGAGAAGCGAATGCACTCAGGGCAAATGTGCTGGTAGTTGGCAGCGTCGGTCGCACCGATCACGGTCGAGGGCACAATTGCCACTGGCTCGAATGATCCATTTTCCTCCGTCCCCTTTGGATCACGGAAATAGCTGGCGGCGATGGAGCGAACCGCCTCGAGGCCGGGGCCACCGATGCGCAGGGACGGCGAGGGTTCGGAGCTGCCGGGGCCTAGCTCCACTTCGACACGACCGGCAAGGTCCGCCCCGGCAACCGCCTCACGGCAGCGCGCCACAACGTCGGCCACGCTCGTGCCCTCGAGCATGCGGAAGTTAATGTTGGCCCACATATCCTGCGGCATTACGTTGGCGCCGGTGCTGCCACCCTCGATCTGCGTGGGCGCGCAGGTGGTCGTCACCAGCGGATAGAGCTTTTTGCTGGCGAGGCAATCGCGGACAATGGCATCCCCGTTGGCGGCAATTTCATCGGCCGTCTAGAGCCCCTACTCGACGAGTAGGGCGGCAAGCA
>CALLST010000065.1:0-9462 GCA_938011875.1 uncultured Collinsella sp.
CTCCGGCCAGGTCGACTTTTTGGTGATGTTTGCCTTCCTGCTTATGGTGAGCCGCATCTATGCGCCCTTTGATCAGGCGCTGATGCTGATGTCCGAGCTGTTTGCCGCCGAGTCGTCGGCCAAGCGCATGCGTTCCATCATGGAAGAGCCCGTGGAGCGGGGCAGCGAGCAGTTTGAGCCCGTAGGCCACGATGTGGTGTTCGATCACGTGGCATTTGGCTATGGTGCGGGCGAGGACGGCCGCGCCGGCGAGAAAGTTCTTACCGATGTGAGCTTTACCGCCAAGGAAGGCGAGGTCACGGCGCTGGTCGGTCCTTCGGGCTCCGGTAAGTCCACGGTGAGCCGCCTGGCCGCGCGCTTTTGGGATGCCACTGCGGGCACGGTCACCGTGGGCGGCGTGGATGTTGCGAGCGGGGATCCCGAGGTGCTGCTGCGCGACTACGCCATTGTGTTCCAAGACGTGCTGCTCTTTGACGACACGGTGATGGGAAACATCCGTCTTGGTCGTCGCGATGCCACCGATGAGGAAGTGCTTGCTGCCGCGCGTGCCGCCAACTGCGACGAGTTTGTGAGCCGCATGCCGCAGGGCTATGACACTATGATCGGCGAGAACGGCTCCAAGCTGTCCGGCGGTGAGCGCCAGCGCATCTCTATCGCCCGTGCGCTGCTCAAAGACGCGCCTATCGTGCTGTTGGACGAGGCGACGGCGAGCTTGGATGTGGAGAACGAGACCGTGGTGCAGCAGGCGCTCTCCCGTCTGCTTGCGGGTAAGACGGTTATCGTTATTGCCCACCGTATGCGTACGGTGGAAAATGCCGACAAAATCGTTGTACTCAAGGATGGTGTGGTAGCCGAGCAGGGCACTCCGGCGCAGCTCAAGGCGGCAGGTGGAGAATTCGCCCGCATGGTGGCGCTGCAAAAGGAAGCAGCTACCTGGCAGTTGTAAGAAGGGGCAAAGGGACAGTCCCTTTCTCACATTGACAATCGGTTACTCCGCATCGTTAATTTTCAAAAGGTTAGCCATGGCTGACCTAGATAGTTAGATAAAATTGAGATATTTCAAAAGCGTGCTCGAGCAAACTTGTTTACTCGGGTGCTGAGGCACCGTGCCGCGTCCAATGCGGCAAAAGGGAGAAGCAACATGAAGAAGTCGACGTTCAATACCCTGCTTGTCGGTGGCGGTTTTCTGCTTGGCACGGCCGGCATCAAGCTGCTTACCAGCGCTCCGGTCAAGAATGCCTGCGTGCAGGGTATCGCGTGCGGCATGCGCATCAAGAACGGCTACCAGGACATGGTCGAGCAGGCCAAGGCTAATGTCGACGACATGGTTGCCGAGGCTGCCTACATCACCCAGAGCGAGGCCGCTGCTGACGAGGCAGCCGAGTAACGCTCCCAGGCACAAACTATGAGATTCTCGATTATTAGCGAGATCCCCGGCAGGACCCGTCTTCAATTGGCGGGTCCTGTGCCAGAGAGCGATCTCGATGCACTTCTTAAGCTCAGCGGCGATATCGACGGCGTGCACAAGGTGCGCGTTTACGGCCGTATTGGCCAGATGGCGCTCGAATACGACGAGCGGTGTCGTGCGAGCGTGCTCGACGCCTTGGGTGCGCTCGATGCCCAGGCCATTGCCGACGCAAAGACGGATTACGTGATGCAGCTTGAGCCACGCAAGCACAAGTTCGTCATGGATCTTGCCACACTTATCGGCGCCCACTACGCGCGCCGCTGGTTCTTGCCGACGCCTCTGCGTGCGATGTTTGTCGTGGCCGGCTACATGACCTTTTTGCGCACCGCCCTCCGTGAGCTCGCGCAGCCGCGCCTGACCGTTCCCGTGCTCGACGCTTCGGCCATCGGCATTTCGTTCATCAAACGTGATGTCGACACCGCGGGCCAGACAATGTTCCTGCTCAACGTGGGCGAGCTGCTCGAGGACTACACGCGCGCCATGAGCGAAAACGAGCTCATCAACTCGCTGCTCGATGTACCCGACAAGGCGCAAAAGGTCGTCGGCGACACCGAGGTAAGCGTTGCCGCGACCGAGCTTGAGCCCGGTGACTTGGTGGCCGTGCGCACCGGCATGTCCATCTGCATTGACGGCGTCGTCGAGCAGGGAAGAGCCATGGTCAACCAGGCGACCCTGACCGGCGAGCCGCTGGCCGTCGAGCGCAGCGCGGGCGACGACGTGTTCGCCGGCACCGTCGTGGAAGACGGCAGCATCTTGGTGCGCGTGCGCGCCAACACGGCGCAGACCAAGCTGCGCTCGATCGTCTCGCTCGTGCAGACGGCCGACTCGCTCAAGTCCGAGGGCCAGTCGCATATGGAGGACCTCGCCAACAAGATCGTCCCGTGGAACTTCCTGCTCGCGGGCCTTGTCGCTCTCACCACGCGTAGCCTCATCAAGACCTCGGCGGCGCTGATGGTCGACTACTCGTGTGCACTCAAGCTCACGGGTTCCGTCGCCGTCATGACTGCCATGAGCGATGCCGCCAAGATGGGTGTTATGGTCAAGGGCGCCAAGTACTTTGAGTCGTTTGCCAAGGCCGACACCATTGTGTTTGATAAGACCGGTACGCTCACCGAGGCACAGCCGCGTCTTGCCTGTGTGCTCACTACCGATGGCTGGAGCGAGGACGAGGTCCTGCGCCTTTCTGCCTGCCTGGAGGAGCATTTCCCGCATCCGGTGGCACGCGCCGTGGTCAATGCGGCCCGCGAGCACGGGCTCGAGCACCGCGAGCGCCATGCTGCCGTCGAGTACATCGTGGCGCACGGCATCGCTTCGTCCATCGAGGGGCGTCGCGCCATCATCGGTTCCGCGCACTTTGTATTTGAGGACGAGGGCGCGCAGCTCGAGTCCGACATCAAGGAGCAAATCGAGCTCCAGATGCAAGGCCTGTCGCCGCTGTATCTGGCGGTCGACGGCACCGTTGTGGGCGTGCTCGGTATCGAGGACCCGCTCAAGGCCGGGGTCCGTGAGGCCATCGCCGACTTGCACGCGTTGGGCGTTAAGCATGTCGTTATGCTCACGGGCGACTCGGAGCGCACAGCCGAGCGTATTGCTCGCGAGGCAGGTGTCGACGAGTTTAAGGCCGAGCTGCTGCCCGAGGACAAGTACGCGTATGTTGAGCGCGTTAAGGGCGAGGGGCGCCACGTTGCCATGGTGGGCGACGGCGTCAACGATTCGCCGGCGCTCGGTTTGGCCGACGTGGGGCTGGCAATGGGTGGCGGAAGCGACATCGCCAAGGAGGTCGCCGATATCATCCTGACCGACACGGATCTGGCCGCGATCGTGCGTTTGCGCCGCATGAGCCAGGGCCTCATTGATCGTCTGACGAGCTCCTACTCTAAGGTGATGCTCACCAACTCGGCGCTGTTGGCATTGGGCATTACCGGCATGATCACTCCGCAGACGTCGTCACTGCTGCACAACGGCTCGACGATCGCCTACAGCCTGGGCAACGCGAAGGCTTACCTGCGTTAGCAGACGTGTTCGCCCACGTTATCTGGCCTGCGCCCAGACGGCATCGGTGTCGTCCGGGCGCAGGTTTTTTGCATTTGACCATTTGCTAGCTTCTTTATATAGTGTTGCTAGCAAGGCTAGCAATTGAAGGGAGCGGGATCGACGTGGGTGCTGTTGGCGGCATGGCGCAGGTGAACGTTCGCGTGGATCGCCAGGTCAAGAACCGTGCCGAGGAGGCACTGCGGCTTTCGGGCAGATCACTGCCCGAGCTTATCAAAAAGGTCGTGGCCAAGGTCGCACAGGGTGGCGGGCAGTGTGAGGAAGTACTGTTTGCCGTTGATGGCCGGCAGCAGACCGTCGCGCACGATACTCCGTTCGCCGCATCATGGGCGGCGGCTGATCAACTTTACGCGGACTTGGGTATCGATGCGTCGCCTGCATCCGATGATCGCGATTGGGACACAATCTATTCCGAAGCCATGGACGAGCGCTATCGCCAAAAGGGGATGATCCTGTGAGCGGGGCTCCCCTCAAAATAATGGTGGACGCCAACGTATGGGTTGATTCGTTTTGCGTCGACCATGCCGAGTCGCTTGCCGCGCGTGCGTTTATTGGGCAGGCGGCGGAGGCGGGGGCATTGCTGTTCTTCCCGGTTCATATCGCCAAGGACGTGCTGTACGTTGTCCAACATGAGCTGAAGCGCAGCGTTCTTGCCGGCGGGGGAGCGCTCGACGAGGCGTCTGCCCGTGCAATTGGCGATGCGGCGTTGGCGTTTGTTCGGAACATGACCGAAAACGCCACGGCCGTGGGTGCAGATGCGTCGGACCTTTGGCTGGCCGACAAATACTTAGCGCTCCATCGCGATTACGAGGACAACTTGGTACTCGCCGCATGCAAACGCGCGCAGGTCGATTACTTGGTGACCAACGATCGCAAGCTGCTCGAACATGCCGATCTTGCAGCAAAGACCCCGCGCCAAATGATGCCGATTCTTGCTTTGGCCGAACGCGGCGGCGCGGCTATCGGTTGACGCAAACTGTTTGCGGGCCTCTTGGACGACGATGCGCCAAGGGACCCGCGTCTGCTATTTACAAAAGCTCGGCCTTAATGGCGGGACTTTCTGCGAGCTGCTCGGCTGCCTTTTCGTCGGAGCTATCGAGTGCTGCCAGACTGCGGTAGACCCACTCGTTGACCTGGGTGTTCTTGACGCCTGCGGTCTGCATAAGGGCGCCTACCTCGCGGATTGCTGCGAGCAGATCGGCTTTGGGACCCGCGAGCTCGACCTCGATGCCGTGGTAGGCGGTCACACCGCGGTTTTCGCTCACGTGGTCGATAAAGCCCCCGACGGTCTCAAGCTGCTGGGCGAGAGCCGCATCATCGTCAGCGTCCAGCGCGACGAGTGCGTTCGAAACCGTGAGGGCGGGATGTCCGCAGGGGACAAAGCCCTCGATGACATCCATAGCTTCGGTAATGGTTGAGCCCAGGCCCACGAGGGCATTGACGAGTTGCTGCTTGGTATCCATAACGGTCCTTTCGACGGGTCAATTTTGCTTGGCGAAAATATACGTGACGCGATCGGTAGCAAAAGTGCGAAGTGCGGCGCACATTGGGGTCTTCACAGCTCGTGCATAGAACAGCTGTCCGCTTTCAGAACGTGGTAAGATAACACTCCACAAGCGGGGCTCGCCCCGCATGTTCCTTGAAAAGTCGACGGGTGTTGGGTGCTCGTGCCCAATGCCATCCAGACTTTCCCGACATTCGGGGGCGACTGGTTTCGACACGATAGCTCTGAGAGAGGAAGCAAGCCGAGGTCTCCTCGCCTCGTTAAACAGGGGTACCGTCAAATTGAATTGACAACAACTCTTCTTTTGAGCCTATGGCTCTCGCTGCTTAGTTTATAGCGGCGCGTCAACCCGGTGATTTCCCCGACACCGGCGCGACGTCATTTTAGGGGAATGCTCCTGCGCACGTAATCGGTATGGCGCAGGCTAAGACCGAACCGGTTAGGACGCCGCGAGCGTGTCGCTGCGCGCAAAGCGTCCGAGACTAAACCAGCGACTGAGCTTGGAGATGCCAATCAGGGGGCTTTCGTGGACCGGAGTTCGATTCTCCGCGCCTCCACCATAAGCAACAGGCAGGTAGATATTCGTATCTACCTGCCTTTTTATTTCTAGTCCGTACCGCGGAGAATCGAACTCTGTGCAGGGCGCGAGCGTAAAGAAAACGCGTAAGCGTTTTTAGCCCGCGGGCGAGGACGCCGACAGGCGGCCGAAGCCGGTGCGTATTTGCGAAGCAAATACGCAGATTCTCCGCGCAAAGTCGCGACCAGATATAGATGCGATGCCGATTAAGCTCCGGCTGCCCATGCCCCGCGCCAACGCAAGCCCCAAACCGCGGAGAATCGAACTCTATGCAGGGTGCGGGCGTAAAGAAAACGTCGCAGCAGCGCAGGTGGGACACGCTTTCCCGATGGCAGCCCAGGCGGAAAGTACGTCCCGGAATCCGCGCTCAGACTGGGACGTAGTTTCCGGATGACACATCAAGCGGAAACCGCGACCCGGAATCGAGCCGTAGAGTGGGACATGCTTTCCCAATGGCAGCTCAAGCGGAAAGCGCATCCCGGAATCTAAGCTCGGAATGGGATTCATTTTCCTGATGACGGGCTCAGCGGAAAATCCGTCCCGGAATTTCGCCTCAAACTGGGACGCACTTTCCGCTTCACCTGCCGCCTTGAAAAACCTGCGCGCTCGCCATCCCAAAACTGGGTAGAAGAAAGCCAAAACGCAATCGCAGGAGGTCAACATGACTGCAGAAGATAAGGCAAAGAACGCTGGCAAGGTCGCGCTCGTTTTGGAGGGCGGCAGCTTCCGCGGGCAGTTTACTGCGGGCGTGCTCGACGTTCTCATGGAGGCTGGCGTCGAGATTCCGGCGGTATATGGCGTATCGGCCGGCGCCCTCAACGGCGTGAACTACAAGTCGCACCAGATCGGCCGTGCCAACCGCATCAACCTGGCTTTCTGCAACGACAGCCGCTTCATGGGCGCTGCATCGTTTGCGTCCACGGGTTCCATTGTGGGTTACGACTTCATCTTCAACGACGTCCAAGACCGCCTGGATCCCTTTGACAACGAGACGTTCGACGCGAGCCGCATCGAGATGTACGCCGTCGCGACGGACATGCTCTTTGGAACCGCCGCGTACCTGCCGGTCAAAAGCGCCGTGCTCGACCTCGACGCCGTGCGTGCCTCGACCTCGTTGCCGCTGGTGACGCCGCCGGTCGAGATCGACGGGCACAAATACGTCGACGGCGGCGTAGCCGATTCGGTCCCCATCGAGCACGTGCTGGAGGAGGCGGGCTTCGATCGCGCGGTTGTCATTGTCACGCAGGACCGCTCGTACGAGAAAAAGCCCTACGAGTTTATGCCTGCCGCGCGCGCCCGCTATGCCGACTACCCCTATCTGCTCGAGGCTATCGAAACACGCCACGACCGTTACAACATCCAGCGCATGCACCTGTGGAAGTATGAGCGCGAGGGCCGCGCGTTGGTCGTTGCTCCGCAAAAGCCGGTCGAGGTCGGCCATGTCGAACACGATCCAGCAAAGCTGCTCGATCTGTATATTCAGGGTCGCCAGGAGGCAAAGCGTTTACTCGCGGAGATCCAGGAGTTTGTTGAGCGCTAGCGCTGCAACGTCACGGCTCGTGGATGACATGTGCAGAAACTCTGGTCGGAGCCAAAATACCTGTTGACTCGTACGGCGAGCGGGGTAATATGGACGGGTTACTTGCAGAGCCCCGTGAATCTCTGTAACAACACGTACTGTACATGGAGGAGTCTAAGTGATTTCGAAATCGACTCACTACGCCAAGCAGGGCGAGGTCCAGCGCAACTGGGTTCTCGTCGACGCCGATGGTGCTGTCCTGGGCCGTCTTGCCACCCAGATCGCAATGATCCTGCGCGGTAAGAACAAGCCCCAGTTCACGCCCAACAGCGACTGCGGCGACTTCGTTGTCGTCATCAACGCCGATAAGGTCCAGCTTACCGGTAACAAGGCCGACACGAAGACCTATTATCGCCACAGCGGCTACAACGGCGGCCTCAAGGCTGAGAGCTTCCGCCAGGCTATGGAGAAGCACCCGGAGAAGGTCATCGAGCGCGCCGTTCGCGGTATGCTGCCCAAGACCACCCTCGGCCGTGCCCAGATGACCAAGCTTAAGGTCTACGCTGGTGCCGAGCATCCGCACGCTGCCCAGAACCCCACGAAGATTGAGCTGGAGGCTTAAAGATGGCTGAGAACACCGTTGTCTACCAGGGTACCGGCCGTCGTAAGAACGCCGTCGCCCGCGTCCGTCTCGTCCCCGGCACCGGCAAGGTGACCATCAACAAGCGTGACGCCGAGCAGTATTTCGGCCGTCATCAGCTCGTTGAGAACGCCCTTGCTCCCTTCAAGGTGACCGACACCGCCGGTCAGTTCGACGTTATCGCTCTGTGCGATGGCGGCGGCATCTCCGGTCAGTCCGGCGCTCTGCGCCTGGGCATCGCTCGCGCTCTTCTGAACGCTGGCGACTACCGTGCTGACCTCAAGAAGGCCGGTTTCCTTACGCGCGATGCTCGCGTGGTCGAGCGCAAGAAGTACGGCCTCAAGAAGGCTCGCCGCGCTCCCCAGTTCTCCAAGCGCTAAGGTTTTATCTCCTTACGAGATACAATGTACAAGCGGGGCCTGCCGATTGCTCGGCGGGTCCCGCTTTTCTTTTTCGACTAGGGTGGGCGACTGCGTTTTGCCCACTTGGGAAGGAGCGATCCTATGCCCCAGAACATCTTCGGTACCGATGGCGTCCGCGGCGTCGCCAACGCCGACCTCTCGTGCGACCTCGCGTTTCGTCTTGGCCGTGCGGCGACCAAGTTCCTTGGTCCGGACATTTGCATCGGCCGTGACACGCGTCTTTCGGGCACCATGCTCGAGAGTGCTCTGACCGCCGGCATTATGGCCGAGGGCGGCCGACCGCACTGCTGCGGCGTTATCCCTACGCCGGCCGTGGCGCTGCTCACCGTCCAAAACGAGCTCGACGGCGGCATCGTCATCTCTGCTTCGCACAATCCGCCGGAGTTCAACGGCATCAAGTTCTTTAGCCTCAAGGGCATGAAGCTTCCCGATGCTGTCGAGGAAGAGATCAGCGCCTGGGTCATGTCCGAGGAGGCCATGGCTGCCGACACGCTGCCGACCGGCGCCGGTGTGGGTCACATCATCAAGATGAAGGACGCCCGCAAGGCATATGTCGATCATGCCATCGATACGCTTGATGGCCTGAGGCTCGATGGCCTGGTCGTTGCCGTCGACTGCGGTCACGGTGCTTCCTGCCAGACTACGCCCGCCGCGCTGCAGCGCCTGGGTGCCACGGTCCATGCCATCAACACCGATTACTGCGGCACCGACATTAACGTTGAGTGCGGCTCTACGCACCTCGAGCCCCTGCGCGAGCTCGTGCTGCGCACCCACGCTGACATCGGTCTGGCCCACGACGGCGACGCCGACCGCGTGCTCTTTGTGGACAGCGGGGGCAATGAGATCGACGGTGACTACATCCTGGCTATCTGCGGTTCTGACCTCGCCGCTCGCGGCAAGCTCGCCAACTCCGAGATCGTCTCGACCGTCATGTGCAACCTGGGCTTCTCCATCGCTATGAAGGAGCAGGGCTTCGAGATGGTCCAGACCGCCGTGGGCGACCGCTACGTTCTGGAGCGCATGCTCGCGGACGGCGCCGTCATCGGCGGCGAACAGTCCGGCCACATCATCTTCCTGGAGCACAACACCACCGGTGACGGCCTGGTGACGGCTCTGCAGCTGCTGGCCGTGCTCAAGCGTACCGGTCGCACCCTCACCGATCTTGCCGGTATCATGAAGAAGTACCCGCAGGTACTCGTCAACGTGCATTCCGACAACAAGGCTGGTCTGGACGATTGCCAGCCCATCTGGGATGCCGTCGCTGCTTCCGAGAAGGAGCT
>CALLST010000066.1:0-1219 GCA_938011875.1 uncultured Collinsella sp.
ATACTATCGCTAGAGCGATACCTGTTAGGAGACTCGCGTGGAGCTGTGGCATGGTTCTCAGAAAATCATTGAGACTCCCCAGCTTGGCTTGGGGAAAGCCCATAATGACTATGGACAGGGATTCTATTGCACAGAGAGCCTCGACCTTGCAAGGGAATGGGCATGCTCTCGGGATGCCGATGGCTTTGCGAATCGCTATGAACTCGATATAGCCGAGCTCAAGGTTCTCGACCTGCTATCGCCGCAATATTCAGTTCTGCATTGGATAGCGTTGCTTGTAGAGCATCGTTCTTTTCGCAAGGACACCGCTATTGCCGTGGGGGCGTGCGAATATCTCCATGATCACTTTCTACCTCAGACGAGCACTTGCGACGTAATAAGGGGGTGGCGTGCGGACGACTCGTACTTTAGCTATGCCAGAGCTTTTGTAAACAATACGATCACCGTCGATCAGCTTGGACGATCTATGAGGCTCGGTAACCTGGGGGAGCAGATTGTGCTCAAAAGCGAGCGTGCGTTTAAGAGCATCCGTTTTGCTGGATTTGAACGTGCGCCGCAAACTCTGTATGGTCCATTGGCCAGGGAACGAGATGAAGTGGCAAGGGCGCAGTATCGGGAGCTACTTACCGAAAACCCGTTTGAGGGAATTCGTATCGTCGATATCGTTCGAGAGGGGATGACAGAAAATGACCCACGCTTACAGTGAGATGTATCTCGAGGATGCCATGAGAACGCTGGGCGAGGCAGTCGATTTTGCCCTCTGTGACCAAGGGTTGAATCGAGCCGAGTTGACGGCGATCCTGTCGAACGCTTTTGAGATGAAACAGTTTGAGCGCGGTATGCCTCGCGTCGTCTGCGGCATGTCGGGCGACGAACTTGCGCGCGATATTATCGCCCATGCGGGACTGACCCCCGTCAGATGTAGGGAGACCTATCCGTTCGACCGTTCGCCTCAGTATTGGGCGGGGTGGGTTATGGCCTATACGCAATGGATGAGCAGCTTGGGCTTTAATGAGCTGCTCGAGATCGCCCCGCTCGATTGGATCATCGGCTCGTACCATCCGCTTCACGAGGCCTCCGAAGACAAATTCGCCCAGATTGTCATCGAAAAATGGAACAACGCCCAAGCGGACAAAAAGGGCCTCAAGGCGGCACGAAAGGCTGCCGGACTAACGCAAAAACAGCTCGCCGCCCAATCGGGGGTTAAGCTTCGCGCCAT
>CALLST010000067.1:0-11859 GCA_938011875.1 uncultured Collinsella sp.
AGACCTCATCAATGAATTTTTTGATGTCACACGGTTTAATCTGACAAGTATGGAACTGGAATTTGAAAGAGTTCATTTAAGCCGTATGATTGAACAAATCTGCAGCGAATTTGAGCCGGTATTACAAGAAAAAAATCTGACTTGGAAATTGGATATTGAACCGGAGATTACGATGATCGGAGATCCGGATAAATTGAGCCGCGTATTTGATAATCTGATTCGAAATGCCTGCAATTACAGTTATCCGGATACCGAGATACAATGTAGTTTGAAAAAAGAAAACGATTCCATTGTCTGCCGGATTAAAAATCATGGAAAAACGATATCAAAGGAAAAGATGGGGCGCATCTTTGAACAGTTTTTCCGTGTGGATTCTTCGCGGTCGTCGACAACCGGCGGAGCGGGGATTGGCCTTGCTATTGCCAAGGAGATCATCGCGGCACACGGCGGTACCGTTGCATGTGAATCGACGCCCGAACACACGATATTCACCATCGAGCTGCCCGCCGCATAGCCAGCGTGCCCTTACAAACACTTGACAATGTGCTCACGTGCATATGAGCCGCGATTTCTACTATCGATACTGCTGAATTGATATCGATGTGGAGGTATGCGGTATGACGGCTGCTGCGGCTGTGGAGCCCACGGAGCTTGAAGAACTCATGGAAGCGCAGGCCGAGGCCGCGCACGAGCGCGAGGTTGGGGATGCGACTCGCCCCACGGCAGAGGATCTTGCCGCCTCGCCGACGCGCATCGACGTCGAGGGCCTCGACCTGTTCTATGGCGACCATCATGCGCTCAAGGACGTGAATATCAAGATCCGCGACAAGCAGATCACCTCATTTATCGGGCCTTCGGGCTGCGGAAAGTCCACGTTGCTGCGCTGCTTTAACCGCATGAACGACGGCATCAAGGACTGCCGAATCGAGGGCAAGATTGCGCTCGATGGTCAAGATATCCTGGGCGATTACGACATCTGCCGTTTGCGCCAGCGCGTGGGCATGGTGTTCCAGCGCCCCAACCCGTTTCCCATGAGCATCTACGACAACGTCGCCTATGGGCCGCGCGGTATGGGTGTGCGCGACCGCGTCGTGCTCGACGAGCTGGTCGAGGACTCCCTTCGTCGCGCTGCGCTATGGGATGAGGTCAAGGACAAGCTCAAAGAGTCGGGTCTGGGTCTTTCGGGCGGCCAGCAGCAGCGTCTGTGCATCGCCCGCGCGCTGGCCGTGCAGCCCGACATTCTGCTGATGGACGAGCCGACCTCGGCACTCGACCCTGTGTCGACGCTGGTGGTGGAGCAGCTGGCCTGTGAGCTCAAAGAGACCTGCACGCTCGTGGTCGTTACGCACAATATGCAGCAGGCGGCGCGTATCTCCGATTCGGTCGCATTCTTTTTGCTGGGTGAGCTGGTGGAGCACGCGCCCACCGCGCAACTCTTCAAGAATCCGACCGATCCGCGCACGGCGGATTATTTGACGGGGCGTTTTGGCTGATACCATCTAGTAAAGGTACCTTTAGGGTTAAGATGCGGTCATGCCGGCCGCAAAGGGGTTCAACATGATCTATTACGTCGAGGACGATGACAACATCAGGGATTTGACGGTCTATGCGCTGCGCAAGCAGGGGATTGAGGCCGAAGGCTTTTCGTGCGACGGTGAGTTTAAGGCTGCCGTGGCGCGACGGGTGCCCGATGCCGTGCTGCTCGACATCATGCTGCCCGATACCGATGGCTTGGCGATTATGCGTCGCCTGCGTGCCGATCGCCTGACGGCGACGGTGCCCATCATGATGCTTACCGCCAAGGATACCGAGCTCGACAAGGTGATGGCGCTCGATGGCGGTGCCGACGATTACCTGACTAAGCCGTTTTCGCTCATGGAGCTTGCGAGCCGCTGCCGCGCACTGCTGCGTCGCGGCGGCATGGTCAAGCAGGCGAGCGATGTGCTCAGCGTGGGCGACATCGTGCTCTCGCCCAGCCATCGCGAGGTGACCGTTGCCGGCGAGCCGCTTAAGCTCACCCTGCGCGAGTTCGACCTGCTCGAGTACCTCATGCGCAAGCCCGGCGTGGTCTTTACCCGCGAGTTGTTGCTGCAGAGCGTGTGGGGCTGGGACTTCGACGGCGGTTCGCGCACCGTTGACGTGCACGTGCAGACGCTTCGCCAAAAACTGGGCGAGCATGCCAGCGCCATCGAGACCGTGCGCGGCGTGGGCTACCGCATGGCCGAGCCTTCTGCCGGTGATGGTGCCGAAGGTGACGACACCGCGGCCACCGCATCGGAGGAGTAACCCGTGGTCTTCGCCCCCCAGGGAAAACATACGCTGTCGCACCGCGTTTTTGTGACGATCTTTGTCTGCGCCATGGCGGTTATCGTGGCGTTTACGGTGCTGGGTGCGTTCTTTGTGCAAAACACCTTGGCGGATGCCACGAGTGCCAATCTGGCGCAGGAAACCGAGCTCATTGCTGCCGCTCTCGACGAACAGCAGGAGCCCATCCCGTTCTTGCGTAGTCTCGATCGCGAGGACTTGCGCATCACGCTGATTAACAAGGATGGATCGGTTGCCTACGACAACGAGGCGTCGCCTTCCACACTGCCCAACCATGGCGATCGCCCCGAGGTCATCGAGGCCTTTGAGAGTGGTTTGGGTTCCGCGGAGCGCGCAAGCTCTACGCTCGACGAGATTATGCTGTATCGCGCCGTCGCCCTTGATAACGGCCAGGTTGTCCGCTTGGCGCAGGCCCAGCCTGGCGTTGCGGCGATTTTGCTGTCGATGGTGGCGCCGATGCTGCTTATCGCAGCAGCGGGTGCGGTACTCTCGTTTTTTATGGCGCGCCGCGAGTCCCGTGCCATCATCGCGCCGTTGCAAGAGGTGGATTTGGACCACCCACGCCGTAGCTATGAGCACGCCTATGCCGAGATGGTCCCCATGCTTGAGCGTATCGAGTCGCAGCGCCAGGAACTCAAGCGCCAAATGGCGGTGCTAGCGGACAACGACCGTATGCGCCGCGAGTTCACGGCGAATATCACCCATGAGCTCAAGACGCCGCTTACGGCGATTTCGGGCTATGCCGAGCTCATCGCAAACGGCATGGTCGAGGGCGAGGGCGACCTGCGCAACTTTGGCGGTCGCATCTATCGTGAGGCGGGCCGCTTGGCAGCGCTTGTCAACGATATCCTTACGCTGTCTAACTTGGACGAGGCCGAGCGTGCAGCTGAGGGCGAGGCGGTGCCCATTGGGTCCACGGAGCCTATTGAGCTCTCGCGTGCCATCTACGCGGTCGAGCAGCGTCTTGAACAGGTCGCCCGTCAGGCGAATGTGACGATAAGTCATGAGACCAAGCCTGTGGTCATCGAAGGCGTGTCGCGCTTGATTGACGAGCTCATCTATAATCTGGCAAGCAACGCCATCCGCTACAATCGACCCGGCGGTACGGTTACGCTGCAGTGCGGCACCAACGACGAAGGCCATCCGTTCCTTGCGGTCGCCGACACGGGAATCGGTATCGCGCCTGAAGAACAGGGCAAGGTATTTGAGCGGTTCTATCGCGTGGACAAGAGTAGGTCCAAGGCACGCGGCGGAACCGGTCTGGGGCTTGCCATTGTCAAGCATGCGGCCCTGTATCATCACGCCACGCTCGATCTGTCGAGCGAGTTGGGCGTGGGAACCACCATTACGGTGACGTTTCCCATACGGCAGGACGAGCCATTCGCATAGCGATACAACATAGATATTGATGCAGACGCCGCATTTGACTTTCGGGTGCGGCGTTGTTGTGCAATTTTACGATTGCTTCCGACATTTTTACAGGAGAGCCTGTTTCTTATGTATAGAGTTTGGTCTCGGTAAAAAGATGCGATAACATACGGACAGTTTTGTCAATCCGAACTGGGGAAATGAAAGGCAAGCTGCATGACCCTTCTCGAACTGTTCCAGCTGCTGAAGAAGCACCTTCAGCTGGTCATCACCCTTCCGGTGGTCTGCGCGATCGCCATGGGCATCGTGTCCTTCGTTGCGATGGACAACACCTATACCGCGACGACGAGCATGTACATTCTCGCCAAGACCGACGATAGCGGTCAGATGAGCTACAACGATCTCTCGGCGAGTCAGATGCTTTCCAACGATATCGCCACGCTGCTGGATAGCGATAGCGTTAAGAGCGGCGCAGCCAATGAACTGGGCCTCACCGATCTGGATGACTACAAGGTGTCTGTTTCCTCCGAGACCACCACGCGTGTCATTACGCTTTCGGTTACCGGCACCGATGCCAAGGAGACGGCTAAGGTCGCAAAGGCCATAGCTAGCTCGGTGAGTACGGTCGCTCAGAACGTCGGCGCTGCCCAGAGCATCAACGTTATCGACGAGGCTAAGACCCCCGAAGCCCCCAGCGGCCCCAAGCGTATGCTGTACGTTGCTGTCGCGTTCCTCGCGGGCATCTTTATCGCAGTTGCCTATGTCGTTTTGGCAGACATGCTCAACACCCGCATCCGCGGTGCCGAAGAGGCAGAAGAGCTCCTGGGCATTCCCGTTGTTGGCCGAATTCCGGCTATGAAAGGTGGTAAATAGGCATGGCTAAGGCAAAGAACACCGATAAGCTCGTTGTACAGAATGCCGCCAAGACCCTTCTGGCCAACATCCGCTTTGCGAGCGTGGACGACCCCATTCGCACCATCACCGTTACCTCCTCGATTCCCAACGAGGGCAAGTCTACGGTTTCCATTAACCTTGCTCAGGCAATTGCCACGAGTGGCAAGTCCGTGCTCCTGGTTGAGGCCGATATGCGCCGCAGGTCCCTTTCCGATATGCTCGGCGTTCGTTCGCGCGGCGGACTCTATGCGGTTCTTTCCGAGCAGATCTCCATTGACCAGGCAATTGTCGAGACGGGTCAGAAGAACTTCTACTTCCTCGATGCCGAGCCGCATATTCCCAATCCTGCCGACATCATTGTCTCTCACCGCTTTGCCAAGCTGGTAAAGGCACTGTCTGCTAAGTTCCAGTACGTCATCTTCGACGCTCCCCCGGTCGGCACCTTCATCGATGCTGCCGAGATTGCCAGCCTGACCGACGGCACGCTGTTCGTGGTGCGCGAGGACTTCACCAAGCGCGAGGAGGCGCTCAACGCCATCGGTCAGCTTAAGAAGTCCGAGAAGGTCAAGCTCATCGGTACCGTTATGAACTACTGCGAGACCGAGACCAGCGAGTACTACTACTCCTACTACACCAAGGACGGTAAGAAGGTTAAGAAGGGCTCCGACGATCAGGGGACTTCCAAAAAGGGCATCTTCACCAACCGAGCAAACGTTTAGTTGATTAAGGCTGACCTATGCGTGACATTCATTGCCATATCTTGCCGGGTGTAGACGACGGCGCCGCCGATCTCGATGAGAGCTTGGCGATGCTCGAGGCTGCCAAGCGGGCCGGTGTAACCAGAATCGTTTGCACTCCTCACTGCCGTGATCCCTATTTTGATTACGACAAGATGTGGGATGCCTTTGAGCTGCTGCGTGATAACGCTGACGGTTTTCCGCTCCAGATGGGCTTCGAGGTCAACCATCGAAAGCTCGTTGAGCTTGGTATCGATGCCGCGGAGCACTTGCATTTCGATGGGACCAACGAGTTTCTGCTCGAACTTTCGACGCATGCCGATGCGTATGCGTTTAGAGAGTACGAGAACACGATTTACGATTTGCAGTGCCGTGGCTACCAGGTGATCATCGCTCATCCTGAGCGCTATCGTGCGGTTCAAAAGGATGTAAGCGTGGCGGAGCGCCTGGTCGATATGGGCTGCAAGCTGCAGGCTTCGGCGGACTTTATTGCCGGCGGTCGCTTTGGTCGCGAGAAAAAGCCGGCACAGCGCCTGTTCGATCAGAACCTGTACAGCTTCATCGCGAGCGATGCCCATAACGTGGGTCATTACGACTGCCTGGCGAAGGCTCGCGCGAAGTTTAGCGTGCGCGGAGCTCATTTTCGCTAAAATCTGTCCCTAACGTTCGCATTGAATGAAAGGGCAGCCATGGATATCCAACTTAAGACGGGATGCTTTGATGACGCGGCGTTGGTGCGCCGCGTCGTTTTTATGGACGAGCAGGGCTACGAGAATGAGTTCGACGCTATCGACGAGGATCCAAACTGCATTCATGTGACGCTCTATGTAGACGGCGAGCTTGCCGGTTGCTCGCGCGTGTTTCCCGAAGAGCTTGAGCGCGTGGCAGACGCAGAGGCCCCGGTGTTGCCGGCATGCGACATGGACGAAGGCGTTGCGGCGGGGGAGACCTACATTATGGGGCGCGTCGCCGTGCTGCCGGCTATGCGTCGTCGCGGACTGGCGAGTGCGATCGTCGAGGCCAGTGCTTCGTGTGCACGCGATGCCGGCGCTAAGCTTATTAAGCTGCATGCGCAGGAATACGTGCTGCCGCTCTATGTAAAGGCGGGCTACACGCAAATTGCCCCGGTAGATTACGAAGACGAGGGCCAGCCCCATGTCTGGATGGCCAAGCGCGTAGATGGCAGATAGGGACGTTCCTTTTCTGCCGGCAGCTGGGGACACTCCTTGGCAATTGACGCATTGGAGCGCTCGGACATACAGTTTTTCGATTCCGTATGTATATATGCGCGCTATTGGGTTATAAAATCTAAGTCTGAACATAGCAGGTCTGCGATGCGGCTCGGGCAACCGGGCCGTTTTTGCGGACGGGGGTAGCGCGAAAGGACTGCACATGCGTCAATTTAAGACCGAGAGCAAAAAACTGCTCGACCTCATGATCAACTCCATCTACACCAATAAGGAAATCTTCCTGCGCGAGCTTATCTCTAACGCGAGCGACGCCGTCGACAAGCTCAACTTTAAGAGCCTGCAGGATCCGAGCGTCAAGATCAACCAGGGCGACCTGGCCATTCGCGTCTCCTTTGATAAAGACGCCCGCACCATTACCATCTCGGATAACGGCATTGGCATGACCGCCGAGGAGCTCGAGCGCAATCTGGGCACCATCGCCCATTCCGGCTCCGAGGAGTTTAAGACCGAGAACGCCGAGCAGCAGGGCTCCGATGTCGACATCATCGGCCAGTTTGGCGTGGGCTTCTACTCTGCCTTTATGGTTGCCAGCCATGTGAAGGTCGTCAGCCGCGCCTATGGCGAGGATGTCGCCCATGTGTGGGAATCCGACGGTCTTGAGGGCTACACCATCGAGGACGGTGAGCGCGCCGAGCACGGTACCGATGTCATCCTGACGCTGCGCGAGAACGAGAAGCTCGACGCCGACGGCGAGGCCGAGACCTACGATCGCTTCCTGACCGAGTGGGGTCTCAAGAGCCTGATTCAGCAGTACAGCAACTATGTGCGCTACCCGATTCAGATGATGGTGTCCAAGAGCCGCCAGAAACCCAAGCCCGAGGACGCCGGCGACGATTACAAGCCCGAGTACGAGGACTACCAGGAGCTCGAGACCGTCAATTCCATGACACCGATCTGGAAGAAGCGCAGCTCCGATGTCGAGCAGAAGGACTACGACGAGTTCTACAAGTCCACGTTCCACGACTTTGACGATCCTGCGCGCACCATCAGCTTCCATGCCGAGGGCACGCTCGAGTACGATGCCCTGCTGTTTGTGCCGGGCCGCGCGCCGTTCGATCTGTACAGCAAGGATTACGAGAAGGGTCTGGCACTCTACAGCTCCAACGTCCTGATCATGGAGAAGTGCGACGACCTGCTGCCCGACTACTACAACTTTGTCCGCGGCGTCGTGGATTCCGCCGATGTGTCGCTCAACATCTCGCGTGAGACGCTGCAGCAGAACCGTCAGCTCAAGGCCATCGCCAAGCGCGTGGAAAAGAAGATTACCGCCGACCTTGAGGATATGCGTGACAACGACCGCGAGGCCTACGAGAAGTTCTTTGAGAACTTTGGCCGCGGTCTTAAGTACGGCATCTACTCGAGCTATGGCATGAAGGCCGATGAGCTCGCCGATCTGTTGCTGTTCTGGTCTGCCAAGGAACAGAAGATGATTACCCTGGCCGAGTATGCCAAGGGCATGCCCGAGGATCAGAAGGCCATCTACTACGCCGCCGGCGACTCGCGTGAGCGCTTGGCCAAGATGCCCGTGGTAAAGGGCGTGCTCGACCGCGGCTATGACGTGCTGCTGCTGACGCAGGACGTGGATGAGTTCACCTTCCAGGCTATGCGTGAGTACGTTGCCGCCGATATGCCCAAGATCTACGAGGACGACGCCGCCCGCGAGGCTGCCGAAAAGGCCGTTGCCGACGGTGCCGAGCCCGAGGTCGAGGATCGTCACCTGGAGCTCAAGAACGTCGCAACCGGTGATCTTGACCTGGCGACCGAGGACGAGAAAAAGGAGGCCGAGGACGCCACCAAGGAGAACGAGGACCTCTTTAACGCCATGAAGGAGGCACTCGGCGACAAGGTCGAGAAGGTTGCCGTCTCTGCGCGCCTGACCGATGCTCCCGCGTGCATCACCACCGAGGGCCCGCTTTCGCTCGAGATGGAGAAGGTGCTCCAGAAGGGTCCCGAGGGCGCGCCCGACGGTATGCCCAAGAGCCAGCGCGTGCTCGAGCTCAACGCCAAGCACCCGGTCTTTTCCAAGCTCGTCGCCGCTCAGAAGGCGGGCGACGCCGACAAGATCAAGCAGTACTCCGGTTTGCTCTATGACCAGGCCCTGCTGGTCGAGGGCATCCTCCCCGAGGATCCCGTAGCCTTCGCGGCGGCTGTTTGCAACTTGATGTAGTTCGGGGATACGGCACCGTAACTAGATTAGAACGAGAGTGGATAATCTCCCACTTTTGGCTCGAATGCGGGCTTGAAGTGAGAGATTTTCCACTCTCGTTTCCTTTTGAATGATCCCTCCGTCCCCAAGGGATCATTTATTTGTGCGGGTTGTGGTTTTGTGACCTGCTGAAATTTAAGATACTGTACAACTGTACGTTAACTCATCTTCGTAGTATATTGCTACCCGCAAAACTCAACACCATTGTGCTTTGAGACGTTAAAGCGCCTACTACAATGGTTGTCGATAGTACGATTCGATTCAACGACAGGATGGATGGTCCAAGCGTGAGTCTCGGCAGCAAACTATCCAATGCAAAGGTCTCCTTTGCGATATTTAAGCGCGACATTAAGCGACTGCTTGTGAACCCCGTCGCCTTGGTGGTTACCCTTGGCGTGTGCGTTATTCCCTCGCTGTATGCCTGGTACAACATCGTGGCCAACTGGGATCCGTACGGAAACACCCAGGGCATCAAGATTGCCATCGCCAACAACGATCGGGGCACCCAAAACGACCTGGTGGGCGAGCTCAACGCGGGCGATCAGGTCGTCGATCAGCTCAAGGAGAACGATCAGCTGGGCTGGACCTTCGTCGATTCTGCGGCCGATGCCAAAGAGGGCGTCGAGAGCGGTGAGTACTATGCGGCCATCGTAGTCCCCAAGAACTTCTCGGATAACCTGGTTTCGATGCTCGACGGCAACTACCATCAGCCCAAGCTTACGTACTACGTCAATGAGAAGAAGAGCGCTATTGCGCCCAAGGTTACCGACACCGGTGCAAACACCATCGAGGAGCAGATCAACTCGGAATTTGTCTCCACGGTGGGCGAGACCGTTGCCAGTATTGCCAAGGATGCCGGAGTCGATTTAAAGGACAAGGCAACCCAGACTCAGGATTCGTTGGCCGGTTCGGTATCAGAGGCTTCCGATACGTTGGGCGAAGTGCGTGATTCGATTGGCGACATGAATGCCGCCATCGATAAGACGAGTGGCGCTATCGCCTCGGCTGATGCGGCACTTGCCGGCTTGCAAGGCCAGGCACCGTCGCTGACGCAGGCGATCTCCCAGGGCAACGACCTGCTGAGCGAAGCTCGCACCACGGCGGGCAACTCCATCACCTCGCTCTCCAAGGCGCTCTCGGAAGGCAGCCTTGCGCTCACCAAGACGTCAGCCTCTGCGAACGCTGCCATCGGCAAGCTGACGGGCACGGTCACATCTACGACCACCCGTATCGACAACTCGCTCGAGTCTCTCCAAGCGACGATCGACCACAATAAGGCCGTTATCGGGCACTTAGAGATTCTCGCCAATGACACGTCGACAGGTTCCGAGGAAATTGACGCGCGCATTGTATCGACCATCGATTTGCTTCGAGAGCAGAATGAAAAGCTTCAGAGCATCAAGGACGGTCTGTCCGCGCAGTCGAGCGCCATGGCGAATGACGCAGCGGCTGTTTCGGGTGCCAGTGACGCTATCAATAACGCAATTCATACCGGTGCGACCAACCTTGGCCAAGCCCAGACGGACTTGGGCCAAAACGCGCTGCCGAAGGCCTCGAGTGCGCTCGACTCTTTTGCTGCCGTTTCGGGCGACCTGACCGGTATCGTCTCGGGTATGACACCTACACTTGCAAATGCGCGCGGCACGTTGGCGCAGCTTAGCGCTACGCTCGGCCAGGCCAAGACCACGCTGTCCCAGACCGATTCCTCGCTTGCCAAGGTCCAGGACAAGCTTGCAACCGCCGCCAATGACATCGCGGCGCTGCAGACCTCCGAGTCCATGGGCGAGCTGGCCGATCTGATGGGCGTCGATGTCAATGACGTGGCAGATTTCATGGCGTCTCCGGTTGAGTTGACGTCCAAGTCAATCTATCCGGTCAAGAGCTTTGGCTCGGGCATCGCTCCCTTCTACACCAATCTGGCGCTTTGGGTGGGCGGCTATGTGCTCATCGCCATTTACAAGCTCGAGGTCGACCGTGAAGGTGTTGGCAGCTTTACGGCGCGCCAAGGCTACTTTGGCCGCTGGTTGCTCATGGTGATCCTGGGCGCGTTGCAGGCCATCATCGTTACGGTAGGCGATCTGGTGATTGGCGTGCAGTGCGTCAGCCCGCTGCTGTTCGTGCTGGGCGGCATCGCCATTTCGTTCACCTACGTCAATATCATCTATGCGCTGTCCACCACGTTTAAGCATATCGGCAAGGCTATCGGCGTCATTCTCGTCATCGTGCAGATCCCGGGTTCGTCGGGCATGTACCCCATCGAGATGATGCCCGGCTTCTTCCAGTGGCTGCACCCGCTGCTGCCCTTTACCTACGGCATCAATCTGCTGCGCGAGACGGTCGGCGGCATGTATTCGTTCAACTACCTGTTTAACCTGTGCATTCTGGGCGTGTTCTTGATCGTGGCGCTCTTTATCGGCCTGCAGCTGCGTCCGCTGCTGCTCAACCTTAACCTGCTCTTTGATAAACAGCTCTCCACGACCGGTATGATGATTTGCGAGTCCAACGACCTGCCGCGCCAGCGCTACTCGCTGCGCACGGCCATGCGCGTCATGCTCGATTCCGATTCGTACCGTCGCGAACTGCTCGATCATGCGGTCGCCTTTGAACATCGCTACCCGTACTACATCAAGGGCGGTTTTGCCGCCGTGGTGGGCGTTCAGGTCCTGCTCTTTGTCCTGTCGACGGTTCTCGATATCGACAATAACGGCAAGATCATCCTGCTTGTCATTTGGATCATCTCGGTTATTGCCATCTGCGGCTGGCTTATCAATATCGAATATATCCGAGCGAGCCTCAATACCCAGATGCGCATCTCGGCGCTTTCGGATGAGGACCTGCGTCGCGAGATGCGCGAACACACGGCCGCCATTCCTGCCGCCCGCCACATGTTTGGCCTCAACGCCAGCGAGCGTGGTGCCAAGGGCGGCGATCAGTCCACGGGCCGCTTGCCGCATATCGGCTCGCACCATAAATCTCAGGGCAGCGACAGCACAGCCACAAATGATGGAGATACCACCGCGCTTGGCAAGCACTCCAAAGGAGGTGAGGCATAAATGAAGAACATCCTGCATCTGTTTAA